>NZ_BEWW01000263.1 GCF_002933955.1 Prevotella sp. MGM2 | reverse complement strand
CGAATACTTGGAATTTGAATTGCAATACGGGGAATTCTCAGGGAAAATATGAGAAAAATCCCATTGAATATGCCTCAAAAACACAGAAAAAGCGGGACTTTCCTATCGAAAGTCCCGCTCCGCTGTTACAAAGATACATCATTTTTCAGCCAAAAGCAAATAGTGTTAAAAACAAGGTTCACAGCAACAGGAAAGGAATCAGAAAGAGGTTTCTTCGTTAAAAATAAAAGTTATATCGTAAAAGCCATAAAAAAGTTGTAACTTTGCAGGCTGAAAATGATGAAGTTAAGAAGATTGCCAGAACGGATGTATGAAAAAACATCCGGTCGGTTTGTTATTGATATGACATGAATAGAGGAATCATCCGCACTTGTTTGTTTTTGTGTCTGGTACTCGCTGCATTGCTGGCGTTGCGGGCATTGCCGGCCTTTACGGCAGGCGGATATGAAATAAAAACGGTTGATTTCCTAGCCGACCTGCTGCCTGAAGATACTATCCGTCCCATAAACATGGCGCCCAAAGCGACTGCCGCAAAAGTTACAAAACGCGACACTTGCCCAGCCGGCATGACCTGCATCGAGGACTATGCCGACTCCACATTGCGCGGAATGGCTCCCTTCTACAAGGCACTGGCCAGCCGATACAGTATGGGACGCCCGGTGCGCATTGCCTATTTTGGCGACTCCTTCATTGAAGGAGACATCCTTACGGCCGATCTCCGAGCGCTGCTGCAACGGCACTATGGCGGCAACGGGGTGGGCTTCGTGGACATTGCTTCGCCTTTCACCAAATTGAGAACCAGCGTAAAACATCGCGCAATAGGATGGACTGAACACAATGTACTGGAAAAGAAAGGCCTGAATATGGCAGAACTGGGAGTGACCTGCCGCTATGCACGCGGCGGCAACGGCGCCTCTGTGAGCTACAGCGGTGTGAACGACTACAACAATCTCCGCCGGTTCGATCGTGCCACACTATACCTGTCTGCAGTTGCCCCCCTGACAGTAAGCGCAATGCTAAACGGAGCAGACACATTCTCACTCACAGCACAGGGTCACGGGCAGGTAGAGGCATTACATGTTGACGGACCAATGTCTGAAGTGACTTTCACCTTAGGCGGACATGCCACATGCTACGGTGTAGCGTTGGAAGACCGACAAGGAGTTATACTCGACAACTTCTCGCTGCGCGGAAGCAGCGGAACACCATTGGCAGCCATATCACCAGCACATTTGCACCAACTCTCGGAAGTGCGCCCATACGACCTTATTGTACTGCAATTCGGCCTCAATGTGGCCTCAAAGAAACAGTTGAAATACGATTATTATATTCGGCAGATGAAAAAGGTGATTGCCAATTTCAAATCTGCATTCCCCAAAGCCGGCATCCTTGTTGTCAGCATCGGCGACCGCGAAGACCGTATCAACGGACAACTATGCACCATGCCGGGAGTAAAAGCCCTCATAAACTATCAGCAGATGATGGCTATGGAAGAAGGCATTGCCTTTTGGAACCTTTACGAGGCCATGGGCGGAGAAGGTGCCATGCGGCGCATGGCCGATGCCAGGCCGGCCGAAGCCGGACGTGATTACACCCACATTAACCGGAGGGGAGGAAAACGCATCGCAGGCATCCTTTTCAAAGCACTCGTACATGGATTCGACACCAGCCAGAGGCCATAAACCGGCAGAGAGGAAGGACTGACGGCCTGAACCAAAGTAAAAGCAATTACAGACACTCCCTTAACCAATCGAAAAAAAGAAAAAAGTCATGCTACGAAACATAAAATGGATAGCTCTACTGACATTTGCTTTAGGATATGTCGTATCCACAGCTACAGCAAAGCCTGAAGAGTCGTCACACGCTACAGATGGTGCCACTCAGAATCTCGGTTTCCTCAGGCCCGTGTACGAAAGCACGGTGGCCGACCATAAAAAATCAGCCCGTTGGAAAGTGGCAGACATTGACAGTGCCATGCCGGTTTCTTTCACCGGCATACGCCCCAATGTTATCAATCGTGCCTCATCGCTCAATCGGGTGTTCGATGTGCTTTGCCGCAGCGGACGTCCCCTGCGTGTATTGCAGATTGGCGACTCCCATGTGGCAGGCGGCAATTATCCGAAAGCCGTGCGCTCCACACTTGAAAACGCCTGGGGCAAGGCTGAAAACGACAGCATCGGTTCCGGCATATCATTCAGCTACATGGGACGTAACGGCGCAACGACACAATGGTTTGCCAATCGTGAGAAAATCAACGAGATCGCAGCCAAATGCCCCGACCTCATCATCCTCTCATTCGGTACCAACGAATGCCATGGAATGGGTTACCGGGAGGAACTCCACCGCATACAACTGGAAGACTTTCACGAAATGCTGTCAACAGCCTGCCCCGATGCCATTATCATGATCACCACACCGCCGGGAGACTACCTGACCACACGCCGCGTAATCCGGTCACGCAGCGGACGGCGCATAGTGCGGTCAGTCTCGCGCATTAATCCGATGAGCGTACGTTGCGCCGCAGAATTGGAAAGTTTTGGCACAGCACACGGACTGGCCGTTTGGGACCTCAACAGCATAGCCGGCGGAAAAGCAGCCGTAACCAATTGGCAAGGAGCCGGCATGATGCGGCCGGACCGCATACATTTCACCCCCGCAGGCTACCAGCTTCATGGAAAGATGCTCGGCGAAGCCATTTTGAAAGCCTACAACCAGTACATGCAATAAAGCCGGTATGCGGTGAAAAAGGTCGAATAAGCCTTTTACAGCAAAAACAACCCATACTACAACACCTGATGTATCCAGCTACAAGATGTTTGACAAACTAATCTCACTCTTAACTTACAACCCCACACAACCGCTGCTCTTTAACAGCGGTTTGTTTCTGTTTCTCCTGTGCGGTTTCAGCATCATCTACATGTTTCTATCTGGCAAGCGTCAAACTGCCGTCCGCCTGCTTTACGTTACTTGTTTCTCCTATTACTTTTATTATAAAAATGCCGGAAGCTACTGCGCCCTACTGGCCATTATAACTTTGGTGAACTTCCTGTCGGGCATCATGATGGAGTGGTCGGAACGAAAAGGCATGAAGCGTTTTTGGCTATGGCTGGCAACCGGCTTCATGTTATTGCAGCTAGGATACTTCAAATACACCAACTTTTTACTTGTACAGGTTTTCCCTCTCTTCGGCGAAGGCGGTTACACGCTTGATGTTTTCTTACCCTTAGGTATATCTTTCTTCACATTCCAATCGATGAGCTATATCATTGATGTATACCGCGGGCAAATGCGTGCCACCCGTAGCATACTCGACTTTGCTTTTTTCGTCTCATTCTTCCCAACTCTGCTTTCAGGTCCTATACTGCGGGCACGTACATTCCTGCCGCAACTGCGCCAACCGTTAGAAGTAACACGCGAAATGTTCGGCACAGGATTGTGGTTCATCGTGACAGGTCTATTCAAGAAAGCTGTTATTTCTGATTATATCGGAGAGAATTTTGTCAACCGCATATTTGACAATCCGTCTCTCTACACCGGTCTGGAAAACCTTTTCGGTGTCTACGGATATGCCTTGAAACTTTATTGCGATTTTTCCGGTTATAGCGACATTGCCATTGGTATAGCTTTGTGGATAGGATTTAAAATTCCGGCCAATTTCCGCGCTCCTTACAAGAGTGACAGTATCACTGACTTCTGGCGGCGATGGCACATATCCCTTTCCACGTGGCTGCGCGACTATCTTTACATTTCTTTGGGAGGCAACCGTTGCAGCCGCCTGCGCATGTATTTCAACCAATTCATGACAATGCTACTCGGCGGCTTATGGCACGGAGCATCATGGAACTTTATTGTCTGGGGATGTCTTCACGGCTTAGCGCTTTGCCTGCACAAAGCATGGCGCCGGCTTCTCGGACATGATAAACATTACGTTTCTTCGGGTTTCCGCCGTGTGGCGGCCATTGTACTGACGTTTCATCTCGTCTGCCTGTGCTGGCTGTTCTTTGCTAACACCACTTTCGAAGCCTCCGGAATAATGCTGTCCAAAATATTCACAGAGTTCCATGGCGAGCTTCTAGTGCAGTTTCTTTCCGGCTATCCTATAGTAATGATCCTCATATCAGGCGGCTTTCTTCTCCACTTTCTGCCTTCAGGCTGGAACAACGGCATTTGCCACTTTGTTACGCGCCTGCCATTAATCCTACAGGCGTCATTACTTGTCCTGCTCATATTTCTCATCGTACAGGTACGGGGGAGCGAGATACAGCCATTCATTTATCTTCAGTTCTGATATTTTTCTGATACGAAAGAAAGTACAGGCAGATTTTGAGTTGCATTTAAAGAATGGCACTACTGCTGCATTACGGCAATAATCCGCCATCGTAATATGGGCTGAGTGATTATCATCTTTTACTATCGGCAAAACTTCGCTAAAAAACTATAGAAAATCCGCGATAAACCGTTTATCGCGGATTTTCTATTATCGGGCTCTTCCAGTAAGTATCAATAAAAGTCATCACCATCTTCAAGTTCATATTCGAAACGTCTGTAAGAATTAAGCCTTGCGCGACGCAAGTAGCTGTTTACAAACGGATTCTGAAGAAAAGCAGGTGATGCGGTTTTAATGATGTTGCGTATCTGATCAGTCATGACAGGAAGCGGATATTGGCCAAACAAAAGCATGAAGCACCCCGGGCCGAGAGGATTGTCGTAATTGTCTTTAATAAACTTGGTTTCGAGCGCCTCCACCTGTTTGGCTATTTTCTTCGCTTTTGGAGAAATAATCCGGCGAATGGCATCCGGCGAATGGCCTTCGTGCATCATACGCAGACACTTCTGATCAAGCTCCCACATTTTGTTTTCCAACCGGTTTTTCTTCTCGACAAATTTATAGAGACGGTCATTCAGCGGGCCTCCGCTCACTCGCTGTCCCACATGGTCTACGCGCACATTGATGTCGCCGCTTTCCAATACAAGCGGCATAAAACTTTCATTGCCCATGAAGAGCTGCGCCATCATTATGGTGTCGAGGTTGTTATAGAAACTAAAACGGCCGTGCACCACTTCGCATGAGTCTATATTGACCACACGAACCCCGTCATTACCCTGGTTCACACGAAGATACAACATACGCCCGTCCAAACTTCTGACTGAAGAAATTCCGGCGATGTTATACTGCTCCGTGCAAGATGTTATCAGAGCCAAGGAGAAAGCTATATAGGCAAAGACTTTCATGTAACGTGTGATTTTCTGCTTTTGGTGAAGCAAATATACAACGCTTTCCTTGAAAACACACGAAAGAGAGTGTTAGAAAACACAGAAATAAATCTTTTTTACATTTATCCCTGTTTCTCTTAACGACAAATAAGATTTTACGCCGGAAATGTTAATTATCTTTCTTCATCTCGGCGGGCAAACGGAATGCCGTGTAAAGTTCCAAAACGGCACCAATGCCCAATATCACTTGCCACTCGGCGCCTTGGAACGGACCCACCTTATATTGCGAACAGAACATCAGTGCCGCGGCTATTATAAGGGCGAAAGCTCCCATCATCTGTTGCCGGCGCAAGCGCCGTATAACGATATTGTGCCCGTCGTAACGTGCCAGAAGCTGCATGCTGCAAAACATCAGCGCTCCTGTGCCAAAGATAAAGGGTGCCGGCGTGGTGTCGGATAAAAGAGTAGGAAGCACTGCTCCTGCCAGCATGGCCAATCCTCCTATGTTATATATATAAACCTGAAACTTAGTGAGCATTATTTTCTGAATATGAAGATCGGGGAATAAGGTCAGATAGAATCGCTGTTCTCTATGATATAATAAATATCTTCGCCTTCGGCTTTCATCCGGTGATTTTCGCGGGCTATGCGGATAAGCGCCTCCGGGTCCGTTTTCAAATGGCGGAGCTGTGACCTGTCGGCTTCAAACTTTTCTTCATAACGTTTTATTTCGCGCATGGTCGCTTCGTTTTCCGCCACCAGTTGATACCGTCTCCAAAAACTGTTGTTGTCTACAAAACCTACATGAATGAGGAAAAGGGCTATGACCCAAATATACTTGTGCCTCCACACGCTTCCGAATAACGCACGTAATCCTCTCCCCAGGGTCAAATGCCTTTCTCCCGCATGCCTGGTCGACTTTTTCTGTTCTGACTTAGTTTGTTTCATTGGATTGCAAAGATAGTGCAAATGAGCGAAGCGGGAAAGCAAACCTATTTGTTTTTCTTTTCATACGGATTGTTTTTCATACCGATTTCACATTCTAAAAGACCGAACGTCCTACAGAGTGATATGGAGGAATCCACTTTAACATATTTAACTTTCTGTTACATTTCAAACGACTGAAAAAGCAATTCCAAGTATTGGAGTCACAAAAGTCCGTATCGGAATTTTAACACGAATACTTGGAATTTGAATTGCAATACGGGGAATTCTCAGGAAAAATATG
>NZ_BEWW01000262.1 GCF_002933955.1 Prevotella sp. MGM2 | reverse complement strand
GGAAATAACCGGTTATCTGCCTAATGATGCTATTTTAGAGAGACATGCCTTACAAATTGCAGATTTTTTCGTATTTTTGCGCCAAATTATTAAAATTAAAAAATAGAACAAACATGAATGTAGCTATCGTTGGCGCCAGCGGTGCCGTGGGCCAGGAGTTTCTGCGCGTATTGGCCGAACGCGATTTCCCTATTGACAATCTGCTGCTCTTCGGTTCGAAGCGTAGTGCCGGAGCGACCTATGACTTTAAGGGGAAAACACATACGGTGCAGCTGCTCGAGCACGGCGATGCCTTCAAGGGCGTGGACATTGTTTTCACTTCGGCAGGAGCCGGTGTGTCGAAAGAATATGCTGAGGATATCACCCGCTACGGGGCTGTGATGATCGACAACTCGTCGGCTTTCCGCATGGACGAGGACGTACCTCTCGTGGTGCCGGAGTGCAACGCCGAAGACGCTCTGGTGCGGCCGCGCGGCGTGATTGCCAACCCCAACTGCACGACTATCATGATGGTGGTGGCGCTCAAGGCTTTCGAAAAACTGAGCCACATCAAGCGTGTGCACGTCAGTTCTTATCAGGCTGCCAGCGGTGCCGGACAGGCTGCCATGGACGAGCTTTACGAACAGTACCGTCAGGTGTTGGCAGGCGACCCTGTAACGGTGGAGAAGTTTGCCTATCAGCTGGCTTTCAATCTCATTCCGCAAATAGACGTGTTCCAGGAGAACGGTTACACCAAGGAGGAAATGAAAATGTTCAACGAGACGCAGAAGATCATGCACTCCGACATCGTGACTTCGGCTACCTGCGTGCGCGTGCCTTCGCTCCGCTCACATTCCGAGAGTGTGTGGATTGAGACGGAACGTCCCATTTCCGTAGAGGAAGCCCGCAAAGCCGTGAGTGAGGGCGAAGGGCTTGTGCTTATGGACAATCCGGCCGAAAAGGAATACCCCATGCCGCTTTTCCTCGCAGGCAAAGACCCTGTTTATGTGGGACGTATCCGTCAGGACCTGGCTAACCCCAACGGCCTTACCTTCTGGCTTGTCAGCGACCAGATACGCAAGGGAGCCGCACTCAATGCCGTTCAGATTGCCGAATATCTCATCAAGGTGGGTAATGTGAAATAATTGTGTCGCGGGCTGGCCGTCAGCAAACCGTGCCCGACGGACATGAGAAATGCCGCCCGGAGCCATTTGCTTCGGGCGGCATTCTTGTGGCACCGCTCACTGGTAGCGGCCGCTGCAAGCGGCGTGGCGGTTAGTCTTCATCAATTTTTAAATATTAAGGAAGCATGCAGAATTTACCGGTATACTTTGTCATTGCGGCCATTGTCGCTTTCCTCGACATTCTTCCGCTTTTTTATCAAGGCCGTCCAGGCCGTTACTGCCTTCATGTGTTTTTGCAGTATTTCTTTACGGGAATCGTCGTTTTCAGTATGGCTCTCCCGCAACTGCCCTGGTGGTCGCAGGGATCGGTCATAGCCTTGTGCCTGTTGTTGCCGACGCTGGTCGTTCCGATGGGGCGTGGCAGTTTCAGGTGGCACCATGCGGTGATCAATGCCGTGATAGTGGGAGTTGTTCTTTCTGTTGTCAAATATTTTCTTTCTGACATCGCCCGGTCGTTTACCTGAAACTGTGTTGACGGTAAGGACCTTGCGGCGAATATGCGGTTATTACGCAAGTACCGGATCTCCGGGGCAAACATGCCCATGAGATCCGGTACTTTTTTCTGATGCAGGCAGCTGGCCTTGCAGTTCAGGATTGTTCTGCCGTGAGGCGGGCTAAGGTTTCCGGCCATTGCGGTTCGGAAATCACAAACCCGTCATCGGCGAGTCGGCCGTAGGAGGCCGTTCCGATTACGCGGTCATATTCTTCGTCAAGTTGCCCTTCTTTGTAAAGAGCGTAAAAATAACGCCAGTGCCGGCCGCCGTGACGGCCTTTGTGCTGTTCAAGCTGCCGGCCTCCATTCACCATTTTCTCTATGAATTGCTTGCGCCCGCGTATGTTATAGTGGTAAACGACTACGGAAGAACGGCTTTCTAATTGGGGAAGCATCGTTACCTTGTGGTTGCCCATGGAAATTTGCAGGTAACCGGCTGTGCGGTGCATCACTTTTTTGTTTTGCCGCTCAAAAATGGAGTAAGGTGACAGTCCGTACGCCGCATAGTCTGTTACGGTA
>NZ_BEWW01000261.1 GCF_002933955.1 Prevotella sp. MGM2 | reverse complement strand
CGGGACTTCCTCATGGAAAGCCCCGCTCCGCTGTTACAAAGATACAACATTTTCGGCCCAAAAGCAAGAAATGTTAAAATTGCGAAGCGCAAAAAAATGACCTTCCTCGCAGCCAGCAATAGCGACCTGCAGCACGGTACCCGTGCCTGCGGAACATAACCATCTGCAATTAAACAGTCTTCACTAACGGTCTGCCAACTAATTTTCGTAACTTCGCACCGTTATCTCCACACATCCCCGCTTATGAACACCCCCCGAATAGCCATCATCCTGACCGACACGCTCGCAGCCATCGGGCTGGCAGACATCATCCGGCGCATGATGCCTAAAGCGGAAGCACATATCCTGCACGATGTGGAAAAACTGGCGGCTGAAAACCACCCGCAGTTTTTCCACTTCTTCACCGACACACAAATCCTCATGGAGCACGCCGCCTTTTTCCTTTCAGTGCAGCACCGGACTATCGTTCTCATACACGGCGATGAAGCGGTCCGCCTGCCGCAAGGCTTCCACACACTCAATGTGCGTCAGACCGAAGAAGGACTGATCCGCAGTTTTCTTCGTCTGGCCGGAGCTGCCCACGGGGCACACGGCCGCGAGCCTGAAGCCGTGAAACAGGCCAAAGGGTGCCCCCCTCCCGTCACCCAACTCACCACACGCGAGACGGAGGTACTACGACTAGTGGCAAAAGGCCTCATCAACAAGCAAATAGCAGACCACCTGGGTATGAGCACCACCACTGCCATCTCACACCGCAAGAACCTGACAAAAAAACTGGGCATCAAAAGCATTTCGGCACTCACCATCTATGCCGTAACGCACGGCCTTATCAAGGCGGAAGAGGTTTAAACCGTTCCAACATATACCACTAATTTCTTATCAAAAAGAATAGGAAATTCGTTTTTTTCACGATATTGCAACCATCAAAGTATAGTGAAAACACTGATTCGCCCTAGAGAAAAACTACTCAATATCATTAAGAATCCTTAGATTTGAAAAGTATGATTACACTCAAAATAGCACATATACTTCATCTATTTTTAGGTGTTACTTTTATTATCTCAGGGATATCAAAAGCTTTCAACATCCATGCGTTTTCTATGGAGTCACTGCAATACCAATCATGACTTTTGCTCTAGCATGCTTTCTGAAGAATGCAGAGAAACAAATTGCGAAGATAGTGCACATGGTTGTGGTTGGGTATGGGTCAACAGTTGCAACGGGCAGTGTGTTATGATTTATTTTTATTCATCTAATTCTTTTCACGACAATGAAAACACATTCCAAAACAGTTTATTTTCTTTCAATCTTAGGATTGTCGGCAGTATTGTTCCTCAGTTTCTGCTGGACGGCAGCTTTCTCTTTTTATGCCGCGGCATGGGCACAGTCTGCCCTTTTCTTCGGCTTCGCATGGATTTGTGCGGATAAGATGAAGGAACGCCCGCTGACACTGACGGCCATTGCAGTCGCCATCATTCTGGGACGCCTGCTTCCGGAACTGCCCATCAGAATTTCCGATTTTGAGAACAGCCGCATTTCCATCGTTGTGACATTGATTTCCATCATTGCCGTCATTCCGGGAACCGTCTGCTACCGTGAGAAGCGGAACAGTGTCTACACGTTGTCGATCATCATCCTTGTGTTCCTCAACACGTTTGTACACTGGTCATGGCTGGAGATTTACACCAGGCATCACGGTTTCCACATTTCATGAAACCGATACTGCCGGCGGCATGCCGACATCTACAGACGCGGGCGGCAGAGAAGTCGATTCTCTGCCGCCCGCAGTTATTTTCCTTTGGGAGGATAAAACGTCAGGGTAGAATCAATACGCGAATATAGTCTTTCAAACTGACCGGCCCGACACCGAAGCCGCCTTGCGAGTCGCTGATGAGCAAGAGCGTTTGCCGACCGTCGTTCAAAACACGGCCGAGGCACATGCCTTCATAGTTGGCAAAGGATAAATTAAATGGCGTGAGTTTGGTTACCCAACGGGCCAGTAATGTTTTGACAGGAAAACGGTTGGAGTCGATATTCCGAAGATCGGCGGACGAGTCTATCTGCCAGCTCTCGCGGGGATTGATGATGAAAAGTTTGCAGATGACCTCCGAACTCATATAACCGTTTGACACATCGGCCTCACGTTCCAACACAAGCAGCCGGCCGTCAGGCAAAGCTGTAAGAGCGGGCACGCCGAAAGCATATATCTTACCGAAATCCTCACTCTTGCCCCGGTCCATACGATAAGGATATTGCGCCACAGGCTGGAGATTGTCATCGAAACTTTGCAGACGCAGCAGATTCTGCTCACCGGGATGCAAGGGACCTGAGGCGTATCCGTCAGCCGGCAGGGTGCTTTCGGTGGTTGTCCAGAAACGATGGGTTTCGGGACTGTAGCTCAAGGCTTCGAAACCATAATTGTCCACAATGCGCTCCCGACCGAATATCGCCGGCACATTCAGTTGGCGACCGGTGGGTTGCCCTTTCAAATCGTACTCCAGAATTTTCTGGTCACCCTCACCGCTGATGAAAACAGTGCGTGCAGACGGAAAATAAGCTACTCCCTCACAATCGCGCACAGAATGCCCCTGCGCGTCTGTCTGCGGGCGGGAATTACCATAAAAGCCCTCAAGATAAACGCTTGCCACTTGGCCGGTCGTAGCGTTCTGGTCGATGCGGAACACAAAGAAGCCGTCGGCCGGCTCCTTATCGCTCACCACGGCATAACGGCCATCGCCCATCGGAGCGATACCACTATAATTGCCGGTACCTATTTTCCACTTCGAAAGAGATACCTGACCGAGGTCCACGGCCTGCTGAGCCGCGGCCATAAAAGATCCTCCCATCAACAGACATAAGGATAAAAACAAAGAATGTCTCATAACGGCTTTTCTATAATTAAAATGGAACATGTGTCACTCATCAAGCATCATCTCGACATAGGTTGGCTGGGCTGAAAGGAAAAGGGCTGCCAAACCGCCGGGCGTGACAACGGTATCGGGCTGACGGTCGGTGATGCGCAGTTTGCCGTCCTCAATAATATAATAGCCGTTGTTCTCGGGTATGTGCATATCCCCATCCACCCCTATATGAATTTGAAAACCGGGATAAGCCCGAAGTACAGAACGCAGGAATTTTTCTACATTTATTACGCGTGCCATAGCATAAGGCACGGCTTGTTTCGTACTTCCGGGCACCGGCACGCGGGCATAGACTTTATCGGCACCGGTCTGAGCACAAAGATAGGATACGAAACTATGGCGGACTTTTTCATCGGCCACCAGCTGGCTACGGAAAAAGATCCTGCCATCAGCCTCACGCACCGCCAGACAAATGCCTGCTATATGCTGACGCCGCCGTGCCACAAGAACGTAGCCATCTTCGAGATCGCATACGGACAATGCGGCGAAAAAATCATCATGGGAAGGATGGAACATGAAATCATAGCCGGTATTACGGCGGAAATAGACATATAAATCCTCACCCCATTCTTCAGGACGCTCTACCGTTACGCTATCATCCAAATCATCGCCGGCAGTAAAGGAAACTTCCATACGATAGGTCGATGTCCAATAGGCGCCATGGTCTTTATCTTCATAGAAACGCCGCAAATCCTCACTGCCGGGAATGAGGAAACTGAGCGTCCCGCCCTGACGGTACAAATCCCGATGAGCCTGATACAGAATTTGTGAAGAAAGCCCCCGACGGCGGAAATCAGGATGCACACACAGACCGGAAACATAACCGGTATAAAGCACATTCCCATAAAAAGTCATGCGATAAGGCAGCAACTGTGCGGCTGCAACAACATCACCATAGGGACGCGCAGTTATATTGCGCCCGGGACGGTATTTATCTTCAAAATAAATGTCGAGAAAATCATCGTTTTCATGAAAGCAGTTTTTCCACAAATCACGCGTTTGCTGTTTTAATTCTTCAGGAGAAAGAAGCATAATATATACAGTATGTAAAATTATTATTTCTTGCCACAAAACATAGGTACCTCTAAAGGGCTCCAAGCGGATGTTTTGTCATTACCGTGTATTTATGTAACAACATTACCGGCTGATAAGATTCTTTGGCACGGCGCAGCCCTTCAATGCCCAAGTCTTCTTCGCGATTGATGTAAACATATTGCTCGGGGACGCGGCGGACAAACTCACGATTAATAACGGCATAGGCTCCATCATACTCCGTATCGGCTTTCTCAACACAAACATCGAACGTGTCATAATTGACAGGAGCACCAAAAGTAAACGCAACCAACCGGCCTTCAACTCTCAAGGCACCGCCCATTCCGCCAAGATTGTCCCAATTATCGAGCACATAACTCATTGAGCGGCGTTCGTCCGCATAACTCAGTCGGGCACTGTTTTCTATCTTCTGACTGCTCCATCTCGTTTCAAGTTCCAGACATTCCCTAAAGATGTCAGGAGTCAAAGAAAGATATTCATAATCGGGATAAAGCTTTTCAAAACGGTTGGCATGATTGCGTTTCGGTTGTAACTTTTTGCCAGACAATGAAGACAAGGACTGACGGTCATAGATGTAATCGGTATAAGTACGGTCTGCGGTGGCATAAAAATAGCCGGGCATGGCTTCATCAAGAAACGTCAGGGTATTTTCACAGACTCCAAGCATCAAAAACGGCTCATCTAAAGAACGGGCGTCTTCCAAAAGAGCAGACATCACCCCGCGCCAATCCCCTTTTCCTGTCGGAGCCAAATAAGCCAAATGACCATTGGCCTTAAAACGGAAAAGTAGCCAATTATCCCAAATGGCCATTTCTGTATCGTAAAGAAAACGCCAGCTCATCAAATTCATGAAATTTAAATCGCAATTGCGGCATTCTGTATGAAAAACCCGCTGGCGGACTATATCATGGCATGCCAAGGTGATTGGCTGAAATGCTATTGAGGACATAAATTCTGCTGTCTGATAATTTTTATGACACAACTAAAATCTTTAAAAAACAAAGCGGCGCACACTTACCCCATCATAAGTATTGACTTGCACCTCCACCGAGTCACGGCCTGATACTAGATGGGAACCATAACCGTATAAAGGACAAGAAAGACAAATCTGCCTTTTATAATCTGTTCCGTCTCCATGCCGGTCATGGTAAAGAGACAGGCGAAGCAACTTGACACCATCATTTACCTCAATAACACCTCTGTCTATGAATCCCCAGAAATGGCCAGTCCCAGAGGTTTTTATCTTCAGAAAGAAATTGAGATATCTTCCACTATGATTAATGGCGTCAACATAAACCGGATCCATACGTATCATTGCCTGATCAAACTCTCGGGGAGGAGAAGAAAGAACAGAGGACACACCATGCACAATTGTTTTCCCGCTTGCTCCAATTTCGTAAAGAACTAAAGCTCTAATTGCAGTATCCGGCGTTAAATTTCCCCATGCCATACCATTTGATACCGCAAGGGTATCTGCATCATCACGTACCAAATACGCAGTCTGCCCTATCTCATCTGTCAGGACTTCAACCAGTTCCTGTCGATAAGCAGGCCAAAAAGCGTCATCACCATTACATGTAACGGCCATAAATAGCAACGACAACAAACATAGCATAGAGAAAACAAGTCTCATACTGTGGCATTAATATAATTACGCAACGGATTGGCATACATCACTAGTATGCGCTCACGAAGAAAGGCCTCATCCTTGCCAGGCAACTGTATCAAAGCCAGACGCTGATTCAAATACTCTTCAAAGTTATTATGCTCCTCTGGGGTATACTTATCACTAAACCTTGAAGTAGCGTCCAACATGTCTGCAGCAATGTAATTATTGGAATACAGGTGATAACGGCTATGTATTTCTATATCCATGCGCCGCGCCAGTTCGCCAAAGAATCTGTTCTTTGGCAAATCCTTCAACTCGTCTATCCATACATTGATACACGGAGCGGCTTCATAATGTATTTGTCCCTTATAGCCAAAAATGCCGGTTTGCATATTTTTCAAATCATCGGCCTGAGTTTTCTTGAATTCAGGAACATCGCGTTTCAACTGAAATTCCTGAGCCTTCAAATAATCGCAGGGATCGTATTCGTAAGATATAGTCAATGGCACAATATTCAACTCCTTCAAGCTCTCTATGGGCGTACCTTCCCCTCCCATGGCCATCATCTTCAATACAGACTCTTGCGTACGGTCATCAGAATCTTTAGCTCGTCCCTCACGCTGGGCTATCCAAATATTTTCATGCTTCTGCCGGATGGCAAAGTGCATATAACGGCTCATAAGACGACTACTTTCCAACATCTCTCTTACGCCTACAGAACGTTTCACTATAAAGGATTTATTTAAACGCACCAACGTTTCTATCCATGGAGTAATCAGCAGATTATCGCCTATTGCTATTTCAACAGTAGTAGGGAATCCCTTTTCTATGAGAAAAATATCAAGAAAAGCCGCATCAAGCACTATGTCACGATGATTGGAAACAAAAGTATATCCGCGTTGAATATCAGATAATGCAGTTATGTTCATGCCATATCCTACACTTGTTTTTGACAATAAATCCATCATCAAAGCATAAAGAAACTTTTTTTGGAAATCCACATTGTCCGTACAAGTAGCAGCCAAATGGCGCAAATCATCAACAGTTTTATCTTTAAAGAAAGACAAAGCTA
This sequence comes from Prevotella sp. MGM2, assembly GCF_002933955.1. GTDB lineage: Bacteria > Bacteroidota > Bacteroidia > Bacteroidales > Bacteroidaceae > Alloprevotella. Next base: position 6,342 of record NZ_BEWW01000261.1, on the reverse strand, counting down.
TTTGACAGAAACTTTCATCAGAAAGCAGCCTATCAAATGCCGCCGGCATTTCTTCAGGGGAGTAAGGACGTATATCGTCAAACTCTACAGGTATATTCATATTGTAAGGATTTTTTATTTAAACGCACAGATCTTCTCCCATTTAAGCAAAACGCCCTTCTATAATATCTGAAAAAACATCTTTGAGTTCCAAGCCAGCTGCACGTACCTGCTGAGGTATGAAGCTCGCGACAGTCATACCTGGAGTAGTGTTTATCTCAAGGATATTAATGGTTTCATTACCTTTCTCTCCGCTCAGAATATAATCAATCCGAATGATACCATAGCAATTCAACATTTTATAAATACACTTGGTCATCTCACTAACACGTTGCGCAGTTTCAGGAGCTATACGTGCTGGAGTTATTTCTTGACTTTTATTATGATATTTCGCCTCGAAATCAAAAAACTCCTGCTCTGTCACAACCTCTGTAATAGGGAAAGTAAAAATCTCGTTGCCACGTTTATAACAACCACAGGTAATTTCCGTTCCTACCATTATCTTTTCTACCATTACCTCAGGGCTTTCCTGCATGGCCTTGGCTATTGCGGGACGCAAGCCATCTATGGTCTTTACCTTTGTTACACCGAAACTACTGCCACCTGCATTGGGCTTGACGAAACAAGGCAATCCCAAACGACTGACAATCGCTTCATCGGCGGGCAATTCATCGCCCTTACGCAACAGCAAGGAATCAGAAATATTAAATGAGGAGTCGGAACGAAGATAATTATTGAGAGCGAATTTATTGAACGTTAAAGCTTCAACCAAAACATCACTTGTGGAATAAGGCAATCCGATAAGATCAAAATAACCTTGAAGAAGACCATTCTCACCCGGAGTTCCATGAATCGTTATGTAAGCGAAATCAAACGTATGGCGTCCATCTGCGGCATTAAAAGAAAAGTCATTACGGTCAACGGAACAAAGTTCTTCACCATAGTTTACTTGCCATTTCTTACCTTTCATTTCAACCACATAACAGTCATACTTATCCTTGTCCATGGAAAAAAGAATATTGGCTGCACTTTGCAATGACACACCATATTCAGAAGAATCGCCGCCTGCAACAATTGCTATCGTCCTTTTCATTTTTATAGTAACCTTTATATTATTGAGTATTTTAACTGCAAACTATCAAATTCATTACAAGACAATCATCAATCCTTACCGTCTGGGCGCTGTGTTGCCCCCTTTAGGAAGATACGCCACTTCTCCAAAAGCCTTGTCATATCAACGGGAAGCGGTGCTGAAAAATCCATTTGCCGACAGGTAGCAGGATGCTCAAACCCCAATGTTTCGGCATGAAGCGCCTGTCGCGGACATAAGGCATAACAATTACGTATAAAGGCAGAATAGTTTCCCGTCTGCTGACCGCGCAAAATCTGATCACCGCCATAACGTTCATCGTTGAAAAGCGGATGACCGATATGTTTCATGTGGGCACGTATCTGATGAGTGCGCCCGGTTTCCAGAATACATTCCACTAAAGTTACATATCCAAAACGTTCTAGTACACGATAATGGGTGACGGCATGTTTACCAACATCCGAGCCGGGAGGAAAAACTGCCATTTGCATACGGTCGCGTGGATTACGGGCTATATTACCCTCTATACGTCCTTCGTCTTCCGTAAAATTCCCCCAAACCAAGGCATTATAACGCCGCCGCGTTGTTTTATTGAAAAACTGCACACCGAGCTTTGTTTTGGCTTCGGGAGTTTTAGCGACCACGAGCAGGCCTGACGTGTCTTTGTCAATGCGATGTACCAGCCCCACTCCGGGGTCGTTAGGGTCATATCCCGGATCATCACGCAAGTGCCACGCTATGGCATTCACCAGCGTACCGGTGTAATTGCCACATCCGGGATGTACCACCAAACCGGCCGGTTTGTTCAAGACGATAAGCTCTTCATCCTCATAAACAATATCGAGTGGAATATCCTCGGCCTCTATTTTATTTTCGTAACGCGGCCGGTCGAGGAGAAGAGTAACGACATCTGCCGGTTTCACCCGATAGTTGCTTTTCACTGGTTGGCCGTTCACATGAACGAAACCTGCCCGCGCCGCCGTTTGCAAACGGTTGCGCGATGTATCCGGCAGGTGATCAAGCAGAAACTTATCGACACGCAGCAACTGCTGCCCACGATCAGCCACTACCCGGAAATGCTCATAAAGTTCCGCATTTTCATCTTCTTCCAACCCTATGGCACGAAAGTCCTCCTCTGTGCCTAAACTATCTTTCTCTACCATCATTCAAACGCTTCCGTACCTATTTCACTTTGTATATCCGTTTCACCTCCGCCTATTTCGAGCAAACTGTCATGACTTTCATCCAGAGAAGGGAAATAGGTATAATCCAAGCTGTCGCTAGCATTGAACTCATCATAAACATGCCCATCACCCACAACAAGTGTAACGGGAGTGACAACAGACACACGGGTGCCGCTACTCACCACCTCGCCATTGACCTTAAGTGAATAGACCCAATCCTCATCACCAAGAATAAATTCAGTGCGCAAATACTTGAAACCTAATGCCCGTAGTTTGGCTTCCGCTTCACGGCGTGAACAGTTTTCAGCCAAATTCGGCAGGGTTATAGCGCGTGCGCTGGAAGCGTTTATGGTCAGTTCCACAATACGTCCGGTCTTTACCTGCTCTCCCGGACGTATGGATTGTTCCAAAACGACATCTCCCACAAAGGTGTCGACATAACCCGTGTCCGCCACCTCACACTGCAACCCCAATGCCTCAAACTTTTGCCGGACGTCCTCCAGTTTCAGTCCCCGAACGTTGGGTACCTCCACCGTTCTGTCATGATTGGTATAACATTGTAAGAAACTGAGGCTTCCTGCCACCAAAATGCCCAATGCCACCATCACTCCCAGGCAATTGCCTACAAGCAACGGGCTAAAAAGTTTTCTTAAGAATGCAGATATTGTCATAAGAGGATCATACGTCTTTGTCACTAAAAAAATCCGGAAGGCCGCCACTAACATTTCCAACAATCACCGCACAACAGACGTACCGACTGCCGGCAGCAAGCCTACATACGCGCAAATTTACTACAAAAAAACGGAAGAAGTAAAAGTTCTTTCATTAAAAACCTTTACTTCTTCCGCCGACAGGCTTTCAACGAAAGCCTCTGAATTTATTTCTTACCGTGCACTTCGTCAGATACGGTCAGTTTTTTACGACCTTTGGCACGACGGGCAGCCAACACGCGGCGACCGTTTGCAGTCTGCATGCGCTGACGGAAACCATGTTTGTTGCTTCTCTTTCTGTTGTGGGGTTGAAATGTTCTTTTCATTGTGTTATGCTGTTTTTATTTTTAATATTCGGATGGCCTTTACATGTCATAATACTACAACACGGCTTCGGGCTGCAAATTTAGACATAATATTTAGATTGGCAAAGAGTTATAGGTATATTTTAACTAAACGAGGTATAGTCTGCCCGGCTACAGAGACTCCGGACACGGTTAACACCATTATCAGCCACGTCCCCCGCCACGCCACATCTTACTCTCCGCCGGCAAAGCGACAGGCTTGTTCTGCAATCAGATCCGCATCATCAAAATAATTGATTTTCATAGCACTACGAACGTCCGCAAGGGTATCTGCCGCTACAGAGCGAGCCTCCTCACATCCTTTTCTCAGCATGTCATAAACGGCAGGTATGTCCTTTTCAAACTCTTTGCGGCGGGCACGTATAGGTGCCAGTTCCTCCTCCAAGATGTTATAGAGAAAACGCTTTACCTTCATGTCGCCCAAACCACCACGCTGATAATGAGCTTTCAATTCATCCAAATTAGGATAATCGGGCAAATAACGGCTGAAATGGTCTTGCTTGCAAAATGCGTCAAGATAAGTAAACACTGTATTTCCTTCCAAATGTCCGGGGTCACTGACGTGTACATGCAAAGGGTCGGTATACATAGACATGACTTTCTTCTGCACTTCATCAGCCGTTTCGGCCAGATAAATGCAATTGCCCAAACTTTTGGACATCTTGGCCTTACCGTCCGTACCCGGAAGACGCAGGCAAGCGGCATTGTCAGGAAGCATGATATTAGGCTCTACAAGGGTGTCGCCATAAATATAATTAAAGCGGCGTACTATTTCCGTAGCCTGTTCTATCATAGGCTTCTGATCCTCACCGGCAGGCACGGTGGTGGCGCGAAAAGCGGCAATATCGGCAGCCTGACTGATGGGGTAAGTAAAAAAGCCCACAGGAATACTCGACTCAAAACCACGCATCTGTATTTCCGTTTTCACCGTCGGATTACGCTGCAAACGGCTTACACTGACCAAATCCATGAAATAGAAGGAGAGTTCGCACAATTCCGGAATCTGGCTCTGTATGAAAAGAGTCACCTTTGCGGGATCGAGCCCGCAAGCCAAATAGTCGAGAGCGACCTCTATCACATTCTGACGTACCTTTTCAGGATTCTCCATATTATCTGTCAAAGCCTGAGCATCGGCAATGAACACGAACATCTTCTTGAAATCGCCTTCATTCTGCAATTCCACCCGTCGACGGAGTGAGCCAACATAGTGGCCTATGTGCAAACGGCCGGTAGGGCGGTCACCAGTCAATATTATTTTATCCTGTGCCATATAAAAATCTTGTATCTATTAAAAAACGGCTACAAAAGTACGCATTTTTTTAGGGATTTACGTGGAATGGATATTGATATTTCAGCAAGAGAGGCCATTTGTCCTTATCACACCGCCAACTTATATTCCCCACCACACCGCTGTTGGATCCACAAAATAGGCCGGCTCGTCCCAAACCATACATTGACCGGAATTAAAGCGCTCTCCCGCCGCACCCAAAGGTTATCCTTGAAAGTCTTAAAAAGGCGACGACAACAGTAGCCGATACGCTTTACGAGGCAGAAAAATCACCATCGTCCGCCGTCTTTCAACCGGCAAATCCTTTCTTTAAGCCGCCTTAAGCAACTCTCGTAAAGAATCTTCATGAATTCGTGACGAAACGTTGCCGGTTGGTTATCACGCACTCAAAGTTTTCCATAGCCCAACTGATAAGGCCTTCCAAATGAGGCATAAGGCTGCCGCCTAAATCTGTCAAGGAATATTCCACCTTAGGCGGTATCTCCGCATACACCTTCCGTCGGACCAAACCATCAGCCTCCAGACTTCTCAATGTCTCGGCGAGCATCTTCGGAGAAATATCAGGAATGGCCCTGCCAATGGCACTGAAGCGCGTGGCCCCGTTTTCCGCCAGCAAGCATAATATCAGCATGGCCCACTTACCGGAAAAATGCGATATGACATTTCTGACGGGACAATTATCAACACAAATATATTTTTTCAGTTTTTCTTCAGACATTAACGTGCTCATTTTCAAAAAAAGTTACTTTAAAGTAAGTATCTTACAAATTTGTAATCTCTTGTAAATCAATATTTTCATTATTAACTTTGCACCATCAGAACAATAGCGGGTCATAGCCGCAAAATTAGCAAATTAAACTCAAAGTACAATGGAAACAAAAATTCTCAACAGAGGCGCTAAATTCTGCCACGTATCAACCGGTGCATTGAACGGTTGTGAAGAAAAACAATTCATCAAGGCTCTCACCGGTGCCACATCCTGCGAAATTTCCTTTGCCTCATTGGCCACAGGAGCATCTGTGCCTTTCTTTCACTCCCACAAAGAGAATGAGGAACACTACATCATCCTTTCCGGCAAAGGAAAATTTCAAATAAACAATGAGGTATTCACCATTGCAGAAGGTTCGGTTGTCCGCGTTGGCACAAACTGCGACCGCAATCTCAAATGTACATCATCGGAACCAATGCGCTATATCTGCATTCAAGCTAAAGAAGGGAGCCTTGAGAACTACACGATGGCTGATGCCGAAATTACCGAAAGAAGCAACCTACTTTAAACTCAGAGAACTTTGTAAAGCCTGAACCTAGCTCATCAGTTTTTTTCAGCAGCGCGACAAACGACACTGCCATACAATAAATCCTGATGAGCCAGGTTATTTTGCGGACAACACACAATCATTCACACACTGTCCCCCAACGGGGCAACCCAAACTTCCGGGCGGTCAACCTCATATTACGCCCGAAATGTAGCCCTTGTCCCAACCTCCCTCACATCTTAACGCTCACTCCATGAGAATTAAGAGCCTCGCCATACTTTTGCAAGGCCACAATCTCCCTTGCGGCAAGCGGCCAACCGCCCATCCTTCATTTTAACATTTCTTGCTTTCGGGTCGAAAATGTTGTATCTTTGTAACAGCGGAGCGGGGCTTTCCATGAGGAAGTCCCG
>NZ_BEWW01000260.1 GCF_002933955.1 Prevotella sp. MGM2 | reverse complement strand
AATTTAACACTTTTCTCAAAATTCATGCACCGTGTTTTCGGCTTGACCCGAAAGATGGTCAATAGGTGCCGTCTACAACATGCCGCAATACGATTATTTCAACAGAGATTTCATTACTTCTGACGGACAGAAGCCTTATGCCGGCATCCGATCGAAAAACCACAGCACAAGTCTCAGAATCCAAATAGAACTATAAAAACATAAAAGCAATGAGAAACAAATTAAACGTACTGTTCCTCACAGCCATGACCATACTGTGTGTGAACTACGCAACGGCGTGCGGCATAGCCAAAGACACCGACACCAAGAACAAAAGCACGAAAGAAGCACCTGTATGCAACAAATGGATACATCCAGACAAAACCGCTTACAGGATATTGGGACGGAAACTGACAGACATACTCATCAACGCTAAGCAAGTGAGAGTATTCTCGCTCACCCCCAAGGAAACCATCACGCCCGATGACTATGAGGTGGAACCGCACTTTGTGCGTGACTCGCTTCTTGGCACGCTCACCCGGGAGCAAGCTGTAGTGCTGAAATACAATCTGGTGTCGAACGGTGCGAACTACCATAATGACAGCACCTACATCACCATGTCACCCTATTATCCCATCATAGAATTCGAATGTACCAAGAAAAAGGAAGTGGCGCACATCATCATTTCACCGAGCACGTTCACATGGGCCGTAAAATGGGTCAAGCCGAAATTCCGGTGCATTTGTTAAAATTCGAGAGCTGAAATG
>NZ_BEWW01000259.1 GCF_002933955.1 Prevotella sp. MGM2 | reverse complement strand
CCGACATAGAGTGCCTGTTCTTTTGTTGGAAGCTCCAGCATGTAGAAACCATCTGCTGCAATGTCATGTGTGGCACTGCTAAAGGCCATTAGCCAGAAAAAGGCAAGTGTCCATTGAACCATAGGAGAGCAATGGAGGGTGAAGGCGACTCCGGCCAGCGAGGTGCCGATGAAAAGTTGCATGAGCAGTATCCACCAGCGCTTGGTGCGCAGAATATCAACGACAGGACTCCAGAATGGTTTTATCACCCAAGGCAGATAGAGCCATGAAGTGTAGAGTGCCGCTTCAGCATTGCTCAGACCTAATCGTTTGTACATGACAAGGGCTATGTAGGTGACGATAATATTAGGTAGTCCTTCGGCAAAATAGAGAGACGGTATCCATTGCCAGGGGGCTCGTGATTTGTTCATGCGATGGTGGATTGAAGTATTCTGGTTTATTTGTATAGTTTGCGGAGTGACGAATTGGGGTAATAATGTTTCAGAATTTTTTTGTGTTCATATCCGTTGTTACTCATGGCGGCTGCACCAATCTGGCATAGTCCCACACCATGTCCCCAGCCGGCTCCGATGAGAGTGAAACTGGAGGGTATGCCGTTTTCTACAGGACCTTTTTCCACAATGAAAGCAGAACTGTACAGATGACTGGCAGATAATGAACGTCTGATTTCAAGTTCTTTCCCAATGATGAGCGTATGGTTCGTTCCGACTATTTTCAGCCGTTTCAGCCGTCCGCTAGGACCTCTCTCTATTGGTTGCAGGTCAATGATATTGCCAAAGTCTTCTTCTCGTTTTTCTTTGAGAATTTGGCTCAATTCCTCCTGGCTGTATTCTACTTGCCATCTGAAGAAATCTGTGGTCTTTTGGTCGTAATTATTGAGAACCTGTCCGATTAAAGATTTGTCTGTTGTGTGGCAGAATGCGTTTGGGGTAGTGCGTATCCAGTTTTCAGCATTCTCTTCGACCGACAGATCAGGAAGGACTTGTGTGGTGTTATCGGAAAAGTCGCGTACTGGTACAAGGTAAGGTACGTCGAAGTCGTTCCAGCAAGTGGAAAAACGTTCGGTTACTCCTCCACAGCATTTTGAAAACCGTGCATCACAGATTTTTCCTTCACTGTCAGTGAGTATCAGACCACGTGTGGCTTCTACAGCTTGCTTTACTTCGGGCAATGTCGTGCGGGTGATGCCTTGGTAACGTTGGCAGTGGTCATCGGCGCAGACATCAAACAGGGTGTGGTCTTCACGGTCGTACCAGCGGATATATTCATCTTCTTTGCGCACGAAGGAGAAGTAGCCGGTATGTTTTTGGGGTTGGCGGCGTTGGCGCATTTGATAGAAAAGCCAGCTGCGCGAAACGATAGCATGAGCGCGAAGGAGTTCAGGGGAAGATGTCGCGTTCATTTCGGAACTGATAACGCTTTCTAAGTAGGTTTCGACAGGCAATTGGTTGATTATAACCAACTTCTCTTCATCCACGATTATTCGGAGAATACCTTTAAAGGTTTGTGTCTCATGCTGCTGCCAGTGGAAATCTTTTCCAATAACAACTGATTCTATTGTGAATGTGGAAGAAGGGGCTTGTGGTTGAAAGATCAGTTCACTGTAAAGATTGCCATTCCATAGGATGCCGCCATCTTGGCATGAGGCTTCCTGTTTGCCTTCGACAACCGCTCCTTTGGCCATGAAATTACCGTTGAGGATGAAAGTAAGGTGGTCATCCCGTAAAATGCCAACGGAAACCTCCGGTTCTTTCTTCAGCGATAAATCTTCGCTGGCTTCTTCGGCATTTGTTTGTCGGTTGCTATTATGCAGTTTGCGGGCTATTTGTTGCATTTGGCCTTCTGTGAGAGTGACTTCGCGCAACAGTTCGGAAGCTATTTGCGGTGTGATGCGCAGATAATCTTCCTCACGCGGTGTAATGAGTAGCCCTCCCATGTCTAGAGCTCCCGGACTGATGATGAATTGTTTTTCTCCTGTTTCAAAATAGCAGTCAGGACGGTGTTTTCGGCGGGGAAACAACACCATGATAACACTGTCTTTGTCTGCCGGTCCGCCTTCCTGACGCCATGCCAGCAGGTTGATGTCAGCCTCTTCTTCTCCTGTCGGTTTTGGCAATACGCTCAGGAGTTTGCTTAGTAAGAAATAATCGCCTTCGGCTTGTCCTCCCAATAAAACAAATGCAGGGCAGGCATATCCATGCAACAGGTAAAGTCCGACTCCCATCGTGTTGTACCCTTTCTCTTCCAGTTCTGCTTCATCGCTTCCGGTTAGAGGATATATCTTTTCAAGTCTGTTTTCATAGAACTTCCAGTCACGCTGTAAAGGAACATATCCTTTTTCTCCGGCTTGTATGTGTGCATGATCAGGTGCGGAGGCTCCACATCTTCCGCCATTGTAAAATAACAGGTAATCCGGCATGTTCCATGCCATTCGGTTGAGGGCTCCTAACATAGCAGACAGGCGCTGCGGTTGATGGCGGCGGGTGGGTATTGTGAGATGATGAGGCAAAATGGGGAAGGGATTGACCAAAACATGGTATTTCCCTTCTACAGGAAGTTCTTTTTGTTCTTGGGGACGATTGTGATCACAAAGGAAGCATGGGCGCTTTTTCAGATTTTTCTTATCAACACGTGCGGCGGTGGAGACTATACGACGAGGATTGAATTGAACGGCCAGACTGTAATCTTCGGTTGAGAGTGGTTTGGTTTGAATGTCATTTTCCAACTCTTCAAAACGCTGGCGCACATCTTCCCATATTTTCATTTGTTTGTCAAAAAAAAGTTCTATTTCTTTCTGACTGGCTTTATGTTCCCAACGGTTTATCATAGCTTGCCTTGTGCGGATTTCGACTGTTCTCAAACTGTCTTTGTATAAATTGTAGGTATTGGCTTTTTCGAGCGGCAGAGCTGTATCGGAATTGCCGTCCCATCGGCGGCATAGGTATAGTTCGTCAAAAATACGGGCTATTCGGAAATGACGTGAAAAAGTAAGTCCCATGGCATAATCTTCTCCGTAGGATGTATTGGGGAAACCTATTTTTCGTAATAAATGGGTTCTGAATGCACGCGGCGCACCTAATCCTCCAATGCGCAATGCGTTGTTGCGTCCGTTATCTGCTGTCCATTCATTATGTGCTATCAGGCCGGGAGGGAGTGTATTCAAATCGAAATCAACGATTCTGTAAGCTCCGATAACCATAGCCGCATTTTGCTGGTTAAAAGCGTCTACGATGCGGGTCAGTGTTTGAGGACTGCTGTATAGGTCATCTGAGTCAAGTTGAATTGCAAAACGGCCGCATGAGGTGTGCCGGATTGCAAGGTCCCAGCATCCTCCTATACCTAAATCTGTTCTTTGAGGTTGTAACAAAACAACACGGCTGTCGTTTTGGGCTATCGCTTTAATGGCTTCTGTGGTCCCATCGGTAGAATGATTGTCAATTACAATGACATTATAGGTAAATGAAGTTTTTTGTGTCAATACACTTTGTATTGCATCGCTAATTGTTCGCCTTCGATTTCGAACTGGGATGATGACGGATGCTTCAACGGGATAATTTTCTTCGTCTCTTGGCAATTGGTCAAATTCTTCGGGAGCCAGCCAGGCTCCTATAGCTTTGAGATGAGCGGTGCAAACACGTTCATACTCCAGTTGGACCTCTTTTGCTGTAGGGGTAACGTAATCGAATTGTTTTTGTCCGCTTTTCCGTAAGTCAGTTTCTCCTTCTGCATAAAGAAATTCCCGCAGGTGGTATATTTCTCCATGTCGGCTCAAATAAAGTCGTAATGAATATGGAGCTGCGTATTTAAAGCGATGTTTATTATTTTCTGCAATGAAGGTATGGAGCGCTTCGGTACGAACTAGCCAAAGATGTCCGAAATCAAAATCATCGCGCACACTGCCTAATTGGTAATCGATGACAGGATGTGGTATTTGATTTTGATTCTGCAGTTCATAACGGTCGCTGTAAACCATCAGTGCCCCGCAGTCATCTGCTACTTGAACCATACGGTCGAAGAGACGATAGCATGGGAGAAAGATGTGCTCACTCAAGAATAGTGCTGTGTAACGAGCCGTAGCATATTTGGCAATAGTGCGCAATGCTTTGGAAGATGTGTATGACTCCGTTTGTATGATTTTACAATTGGGCGGAAGTTCTTCTCCTCTAGATGTATTGGCCGTAGAGAGCAGGTTAATTTGCTCAATGGTAGGATTTTCGGCTATTGACTTTATTGTTGATATGAAGTCAGGAGTGATATCTTTTGCAACTATGAAGAAATCGATATTGCATTTCATGATACTAGATTTTGGCGTGATGATTTATGTTATTCGTCTTTGGGATTTGACGCATTGATGATGTCTTTGACACCTTTTGAAATACCTTGCATAATATCCCATATTAGTCGAATCATTTTTTTTATTAGAATACCGCAGACGGCTATGAATTTGAGAATTTGTTTGAATAAATGACGTACTATAGAAGGATATGAAAAGTCTGTTTTCGCCGCATAGTGGCGGTAAACTGCCAACACGGCTAAAGGTAATGATACGCCAGTAACAGTGTATAATATCCAAAAAGTATCGTTTGTGTACGTATTGACAACGGTGTGTCCACCCACCATTCCCCAGGCTAAACCATAATAAGCCACTTTAATGACACTAACTAACTTGAAGGCTAAAAGATGGAACGCGAATATATAAATAGTTCGGTCACCAACATAGACTAAGGACTTCGATATAATGTTATTGCGTTTGGCTAAATTGACGGAGATAAAATAAACAAAGATAAAGCCGGTGATGGCCGGTAGCAATAAAGACAAGAATTGTGATATGGAGGCGGCGTGCCCCATGGAGGATGGACAATAAGTGGCTCCTATTGCTGAAATAATAAAACAACAGAGTGCCAAAGGCCAACTTAATAAAAGTTGACTACGGTATTGTCTGAAAAGGAAACCTATGCAAATGAATAAGACGCCTAGTAGTTCTCTGTAACCTCCGCCGGCGAGTCCGGCTATACGGATATTACCTGCTACTAGCCAAAACGTCGCTATGAATGAGAAGAAAAGAATAAAAAGACTCGTTTGTTTGTCTGTGTCAATAGGACGGAGTATTTTGAATAATTTAAATAGAATGAAATGAATAATGCTTGCAATTAGTAAAGCCCGGAAAAACCAAAAAGATCCTGCTATAAACTCGTCATAACCGGACATGTTGAAAATGATATTGAATAAACGCTGGCTGAATTCATGCCAGGAATATGGATGAAGAACGCCTCCGCTGCCATTGCCGTATTGTTCGTTAAGTAATCCGAATGTAAAAAACAGATTATGAAGAATTAGAAAGGAGATGCTCCACTTTATAAAAGGAATATAAAGCCCTTTAATACGCTTGGCTAGGAATGTTCGCTCATCATTGATATATTGTGTGTTGAAAAAATATCCAGCACAGATAAAGAATATGGGGACATGAAATTGGTATATGAATTTGTAAGTCCAACCAGGTACACAAGCATGTGACATAACTACTAAAATGATGGCTATGGCTTTACAAATGGAAAAACTTGGCTCTCGCATATCTTTCTTCATCTTGTTGTTTTATTGTTTTTGAGGGCAGGTTGGGGTTGCTCTGTTTTTTCCTGGATAAATAAAGGTGACAGTTTTGCTATTTGTCTATTTATTGTCTTTTGCTTATTCTCTTGCCGTACAAATGGTGTCAGAAAATGAAAAAGCCATCCTTTGAAATGTTTCCACCGGCCGAATTGTTTCCATCTTTCAGGGGTTAGTTGGAAGCATCTTGTTAATTTATCTGTTTCAAATATTCGCTGCAATGTTTGAGTGGTGGGGATATCTGCTATTAGTAAATTACATTCATAATCAAAAGAGAGGCTTCGGCTATTAAGGTTCGCTGAACCTATGAAAGAATAGATACTATCTACCATCATTATTTTGCTATGATGAAATCCCCCTTCATAAAAATAAATTTTAGCACCGTATTTCATCAGTTTGTTGACATTATATTCAACGATACGAGGGGTTATGGGAATGTCGCTTTTAGCGGAAACCATAATCTGTATGTCAACGCCACGTTTGATTGCTTTTTTTAGAGAACGTTTAATGTGACGACATAATGTTAGATACGGATTGATAATCTGTATCTGACTGTGTGCATTATCTATTGCTTTGACAAAAGTGTCGTGTATGATGCGGGGAGATATACGGGGATTTCTGTCAATAACTCCCACTTTCTGATGTCCGGCCGTTGTACTTGTATCTTGAGATAACATAGGAAAGCTGTTTCGTGCAGCATGTTCTCCTGGATAGTATTCCGGTCCCGAAACAGATTGTCCTGTAGTTTCATTCCAAAATTTGATGAAGATGCCTTGTAGATTGCCTACGGCATCTCCTTCCACGCGGGCATGGATATCGCGCCAATCTCCGAATTCCGGCTTTCCTTTGATGTAGTAATCTGCTACATTCATTCCTCCAGTGTAGGCAATACAACCGTCTATAACAACTATTTTCCGATGGTCACGATGCAGCGCATGGTTTATATACGGAAAGCGTAGCGGATCAAATTCATAAATTTCAATGCCGACTTCCTGTAGTGCTTTCAAATGTTTTTTGCGAAGAGGGCGGTTGTTAGAACTATTGCCGAATCCGTCAAACAGAGCGCGAACTTTTACTCCGTTCTTGGCACGTTCTGCCAATAAAGAGAAAAGTTCCTTTGATATAGAATCATTTCGGAAGTTGAAATATTCTAGATGTATGCTCTTTTGAGCTGATCGTATAGATTTGAATAGATCATCAAATTTTTCTTGTCCATTCTTGAAAATGACAATGCTGTTATTTTGTGAAAAGTTTACGTTCCAGTCATTGTGTAAATAATGTACAATAATCGAGTCGCTGCGTGTTATGGAGCTATGAATGATTTTGTTCTGAATGTTCTGTGCTTTAATTGAGCAGAAGCAAAATAGCATTCCTGCCAATAGAAACTTATATGAACACCAGATAGGGTTTTTACTTTTGAAATGATGCATGTCTAAAGTAAAAGAAAAAGGCAGAATTAATTGTAGATTAAATCATTGTACTGAAGGAGTCAACAATACCAAGGAGTTGTTGCTGCTCGTTGACAACTAGAACGGAATGAATTTTATTACTCTGTAAAATATTTTCTATTTCAGTTATTTTTGTGTCAGGGGTCACACATTTAGGATGTATGGACATTATGTCTTTTACGGTCAGATCGAAGAAGTTATCTTGTGAAGTTTCCATGGCCCGTCGCACATCGCCATCAGTAATTATGCCGATTACTTTTCCATGATTGTCTTCAGCAATGCAGAGGCCCAACCGCCCGCGGCTAACATGAATTACAGCTTCTCCTAGTTTCATTGTAGGAGATATTGTAGGTAAATCTTCAGTACGCATCACGTCTTTGGCTTTGGTCAACAAACGTTTCCCTAAAGTTCCTCCCGGATGGAATTGTGCAAAATCAGATGCTTTAAAGTGTCTGGCTTCCATAAGAGCGCAGGCAAGAGCGTCTCCCATAGCCAGAGTTGCTGTTGTGGATGAAGTGGGAGCTAGGCCCAAGGGGCAGGCTTCTCTTTGAACAGCAACATTAAGGTGAGCGGTTGCATATTGAGCCAATAGAGAGGTAGGATTACCACTCATACCGATAACAGGTATGTTTTGTTCAATAAAATAAGGCAGGAAACGAAGCAACTCGTCTGTTTGTCCGGAGTTGGATATGGCCAAAACAACATCTCCATGTTTGATAACTCCTAAATCGCCATGGAAAGCATCAAGAGGGTTAATGAAGAAACTTGGAGTTCCGGTACTGGAAAGAGTGGCGGCAATTTTTGCTCCAATGTGTCCACTTTTACCAACGCCGGTGACAATGAGTTTTCCGGTGCAATTCAAGATTATTTTAACGGTTTTGTCAAAATTTTCATCGATGTTGGGTATTAACCCCAATAGAGCTTCTGCCTCATCGCGCAGGCATTTGATGGCAGTTTCTGTCCAGTTACTCATATGTATCTTTAAATCAATTGGCTTAATAAATGTTCTATGTCAGATAAAGGCAACATGTTCGGCCCGTCGCTCATTGCCTGGTCTGGTTGCGGATGGGTTTCAAAGAAATATCCGGTTGCTCCGAAAGCTTTAGCAGCGAGTGCCATGGCCGGTACATACTTTCTGTCACCCCCGGTGCTGCCTCCTGCAGCTCCGGGGCGCTGTACACTGTGAGTGCAATCCATAATGATACGGTCAGCTAAAGGAGTCATAATAGGAATATTGCGGAAGTCTACTACCAAATTCTGATAGCCGAATGTTGTACCTCTTTCTGTTAGCCAAACTTCATGTGCGCCGGTTTCCCTGCATTTTTCTACAGGATAACGCATGTCCTCACCTGCCAGAAATTGAGCTTTCTTTATATTTATAATTCTACCTGTTTTAGACGCAGCTACCAGCAAATCAGTCTGCCGGCATAGAAAAGCGGGAATTTGCAGCACATCTACCACATCGCCTACGGCTTCCGCCTGATAGCTTTCGTGGATGTCTGTCAATAAGCGCAAACCGTATTGTTCTTTGATGTCGTGAAGCATTTGTAACCCACGTTCCATTCCCGGGCCTCTGAAAGAATGGACGGAAGTACGGTTGGCTTTGTCAAATGACGCTTTGAATATTATCTCGATGTTCAGACGATGAGCTATGTCTTTTAAAGTAGAGGCCACTTCATTAAGCAACTCTTCAGACTCTATCACACAAGGTCCGGCTATAAATATGGGTTTCATGATTAATTTGTTCGTTTTGATGACGGTCGTTTTTTTTGCCGCAGATATATTATTCTCTGCTGATATCTTCTGAACCTTCGCTCATGAGGTCGGTGCCCCAGTGTGTTGATGCCAGACGGCGTTCCCGTTCAATCACTTCTTTTGCTTTTTTGGCGTAGATGATCATTCTCAGTGATTGCCCATAGGAGAAATAATTCCAAATCCAATTGAACAAGACGATGACTTTATTACGGACACCAAGTATGGAACGTAGATGTACGACAAGCCACATGAACCAGGCAACAAAACCTGCCATTTTTATTTTTTTAAATTCTGCTACAGCCCGATTGCGGCCCACAGTAGCCATGGTTCCCAGATTCTTGTACTTAAATGGTTTCATGGCTTTTCCTTTCTCATGATTTTTCAGGTTTTTAGCTAGTAGCTTACCCTGCTGTATGGCCACTTGAGCCAATTGGGGATGTCCGCCAGTCCAAGCCTTGTCCCCTTCTGCCATGATGCATTGGTCACCGATGCAATATACGTCTTTCAGCCCTTCCACTTGGTTGTAGGCGTTAACCTTTATTCGCCCGCCACGTCCCAGATGGTTGTTGTCGAGATTACCGATAGGCTGTGCCATGATGCCGCTTACCCATATAAAAGTACGTGTGGCAATGGAGCTTCCGTCTTTCAGAATGACACAATGGTCTTTATAGTCTGTTACCATTTTGTTGAGTAACACATTAACCCCCATGGTGCGTAAATATTTTTCAACATGTGCGGAAGAATCTTCGCTCATAGCCGGCAGCAGACGCGGACCTGCTTCTATCAGGTAGATGTGCATCAGGCTGGAAGGCAAATCTGGGTAGTCTTTGGGTAAAACAAAGTTCTTCATTTCCGAGAGTGCTCCGGCTATCTCCACTCCTGTTGCGCCGCCGCCCACTATTACGATGTTGAGCAACTCTTGCCGTTCCTTTTCTCCGGCACAGGTCAGGGCACGTTCAAAATTGTCCAGCAGAGCATTGCGCAGCCCCATAGCCTCACTCACGTTTTTCATTGGCATAGCCTCTTCTTCCACATGGTTGTTGCCAAAGAAATTCGTGGTAGCCCCAGCTGCCAATACCAAATAATCATATTTTACTTTACCGATGGAGGTTTGTATTATTTTGTGTTCCGGAAATATGGAACGAACCTCTGCCATACGGAAAAAGAAGTTCTTGCGCTTTTGGAATATCTTTCTGAAAGGGAAGGAAATGGAGCTGGGTTCGATGCCGGCGGAAGCTATTTGATAGATAAGGGGCGGAAACTGGTGGTAGTTGTTGCGGTCTATCAGAACAACCTGAAAGTTAGAATTTTTCAGCTTGTTGGCCAATTTGAGACCACCAAATCCACCACCAACGATGACCACTCTTTTTTTATCTGTTTTCGGAAGGTTAAAACTCATTTTATTTTATGTATGTTGATTTGCAAAGATACGAATAAAAACTGATGCCGCTTTATGATTTTTTACAAATATATTGTCCTTTTCCTTGTGTGAAAGGTCCGTAAGCAATGCTGTGGATAGGGCAATGATGGTAGCAGGACAGACACATGGTGCAGTCGTGTAGCCATACAGGCCGGCCTTTCCCATCGCATCTGATATTCCCGACAGGACAAATCCGTTCACATTTACGACAGCCAATGCAGGTGCTTTCGTGTCTGAAATATTTGTGCTTGGTCAGAAAACGGTTGAATAGATGTCCTAAAATGTACGTTTTGACATAGGCAAGAGTTCCTGTATGCACATCTGTAATAGAAGAATCACGGCGATTGATGACTGATATGATATCATCTAATCTTTGTTGAGCGGCCTTTAGTTTATTTTCCTGTAACTCCTTCGGATCTATGTCGAAACCAGGTAATGCCACATAAGTGTTAGGCATTGTGACAGACCAAACGGCGTCCAGTTTTATATCCTTTTCCTTCAGTTTTCTGCGAAGCAGTTCATGGGTTCTTCCAATATCGTCACCACAGGTGAGAATGGCAAAAAAATACGCAGACCGCTTTTTTGTTAATGGAAGATTTTGCAGAAATTGTTCTACGATACGAGGTAAACGCCATCCGTAGACCGGAAAAACCATGCCTGTTACCTCACTTTCTTCAGGGGTCTCTTCGTCACAGAGAATCATCGGCCGCAAGGACCAGCCTGTTTGACGTGAAAGTATCTGAGCTATGTGCAGGCTGTTGCCTGTACCTGAGAAGTAATAAATCATACGGATAAGGTTTTCCGGAAGACGTAACAATCATGGAAAACACGTTCGGCTTCCTCGCATGAATGTTTGAACAGGCCGAAGACTGTACTGCCGCTGCCGCTCATGGCAGCATAGCTGGCTCCCATGTCGTAGAGAGTTTCTTTGATGGCGGCAATAGCTGGATATTGCGGGAATACTGAGGCTTCGAAATCATTGTGAATGCATTCACGCCATGTTTCCACATTGCGTAATACGACTTCCGGAAGCCGGCATGGGGCGGGGCGGGGTATGATTCCGCTATAAGCGAGTTTGGTTGAAATGAAAATATCAGGTTTCACCAATACCAGTGTCCAGCCTTTCAGGGTCAGAGCAATGGGCGAGAGCACGTTGCCTATGCCAGTGGCGTGAGCTGGCCGGTTGTGGACGAAGAATGCGCAGTCGGCCCCGTATCCGGCCAAACGGGAGACCATTTCATCGTCTGTAAGATTTAAGCCGAAAATTTCGTTGAGTCCCCGCATCATGGCGGCTGCGTCACTGCTGCCGCCTCCAAGTCCGGCTCCCATGGGGATGTTCTTATATAAATAAATTTCGACAGGAGGTAGCTTGAACTCTGCCTGCAGGTCACGGTATACCTTGATTATGAGGTTATCTTCAGGAACACCTTCTATTTTATGTCCTGCTGTTTGGAGCAGATAGGGAACATCCTCTTTTTCCAGACGTTTGATTTCAAGGTTGTCTCGCAGAGGAATGGGATAGAACACTGTTTCCAGATTGTGGTAACCGTCCGGCCGTTTTTCCGTCACGAACAGGCCGATGTTTATTTTGGCATTGGGGAGTAATAGCATGAGGATATCGGAAACGTTGGATACCGGAAAGACCCGGCGGTCATTCCGGCGGTTTTCTTATTCTACATATAAAACCAGTCCTTTGAGGTATTCGCCTTCAGGATGATAAATGTTGACAGGATGGTCGGCTGGCTGGTGCAGCTGGTGAAGAATGCGGACATGCCGGCCGCTTTGGGCTGCGGCTGTGAATACTGCCAGGCGGAACTGGTCTTTGTTGACTGCCTGTGAGCAGCTGAAAGTGAAAAGAATGCCGCCTTTTTTGATTTTCTCAAAGGCAATGGCATTCAGTCTGGTGTAGCCTTTGAGCGCGTTGCGAAGAGCGTCTTTATGTTTGGCGAAAGCCGGAGGATCGAGTACGATGAGGTCGTAGATGTCATCGGCGCGGGAGAGGAACTTGAAGGCGTCCTCGGCAAAGGCTTCGTGGCGGTTGTCGCCGGTGAAGTTCAGAGAAACGTTGGCGCGTGTCAGGTCTATGGCCTTGGCGCTGCTGTCTACGGAATGTACCAGTTCGGCGCCGCCACGCAAGGCGTATACGGAAAAGCCACCGGTGTAGCAGAACATGTTGAGTACTTTTTTTCCTTTGGCGTAGTGTTCCAGAAGGCGGCGGTTTTCACGCTGGTCTACGAAAAAACCTGTTTTCTGTCCTTTCAGCCAGTCGATGTGGAATTGCAGGCCATATTCGGTCGCTATGTTGCCGGTTTCACCTCCCAGAATAAAGCCGTCTTCTTGTCCAAGGCCGGCTTTGAAAGGTAATGTCGTTTCGGATTTATAGTAGACGTTGCTTATTTCGCCTTCCGTGGCTTCTGCGAGCGCTTCGGCTATTTGCATGCGTTGACGGTGCATGCCTACGGAGTGGGCTTGCATTACGGCCGTGTTGCCGTAAACATCGATGATGAGTCCGGGCAGGCGGTCGCCTTCGCCGTGAACCAGACGGTAGATGTTGTTGTCGGACAGGCCGGTAACTCCGATGGCTTTGCGCATGAGCCAGGCTTCGTGGAGGCGTCTCTTCCAGAAATCCGTGTCAATGCGGCTGCGTTCGAAACTTAAAACCCTTACCGTTATGGAGCCTATCTGGTAGTGGCCGAGGGCTGCAAAGTGACCTTCAGAATCGACCACCTCAACGATTTCGCCTTCTTGTGGCTGTTCGCTCATGGAAGCAATGGCTCCGGAAAAAATCCAAGGGTGAAAGCGTTTGAGACTTTCGGACTTACCTCTTTTCAGTCGTATGGTAATCATCTTGTTATGTATGAATGTTCAGTGGTTGGTTTTATCGTTTTTCTCAGAGGCTGCTTGAACTGTGGATGGTGTTTGCTGCGTTTCATCGTCAGGGATCAGCAGTTCGTAATTACCCGATGCACTTAATGCCATGAGACGCTCATAGAGTCTGATGCAGGCCACGGCATCGGTAGCGGCATAGCGTTGTTGGTTTTCAGTAAGTTCCGGAGCTTCCCAGTTGGTCAGCCGGGTCTTTTTGGAAATACGTTGTCCGAAAACATTGGCATATAGCTTCTGCAGGCTCATATCTTCAATGCCCAGCCTGCGCACGAGGTTTTGTAGGTCCAGACAGTTTTTCGGTTCGAAGTTGCGGCGTTTCCGGAGAGCTGAAAGGTCGTCACGGAGCGACAGGCCTATTTTTAGTATCTCGGGGTTGGACAATAAGGCGGTAAGGCCATCGGTCAGCCCTGTCTTTGACAAGCGGAACAAATAACATTTCTCTTTGTCTGCTATCTGAAGGAGGGCCACTTTATGCCCTTCGCCCCGCTTGAAGGATGGGCGGGTTTCGGTGTCGAATCCCAGTATTCCGCCTGCTTGCAGGAGTTTTTGAACGGTGGTTTCCGCCGCATCTTTTTGGTCGATAATCTCAATGGGGCCGTCGTAGAGAAAACGGGGCAGTGAGGCTATGAAGTCTTTATTGGTTTTTTTGAATAATTTCTGTTTGGTCATGTTGTCGGGGCAAGATGGCTTGGCTTCTGAGAGGGAATGAAAGTTATTCGCCGGCTGAAACCGTATATTCTTTTTTAAAAGTCATGTTCTTCAGGAGTTCCTGTTTCGCCGAAACGGATGTCGTGAAGCGCTTTCAGGGCGTTTAAGGCCCGTTGCCCCCAATGTAGCCTGAACTCTTCCTGTACTTCACGAAGTCCTGCCATCATGGCCTCCTCAAATCCGCCGCGGAACGTTTCAACAAGTTCGCGCAGAGCCTGGTAAACATCGGCCATATCTTCACTGATAGTGCGCAGGATAGGGCGGTCGGAATATTTGAAATCCTCAACGAAAACGTCAAGATAGTCATCTTCGGCTCCGGTGTAGCGCTTGACACGTGCGCGAATGTATTCGTAATCGTCTTCAGTGACGCGGCTTTCGTTAAATCCTTGAACATCCGGAACTTGTGGAAGAAGAGACATCTTCAGGTAAATCATGGAGAGGAGGTTACGCATGACATCGTTAAAGTGGACTGGTTTTTTGAAGTCCTGTCCCTCGAGTGCTTTGCAGTATTCGGCGGCTACTGTAACTAATTCGGTTGCAGGCGCTGAAAAGGCAAAATTGTTATGGTGGTCTGTTTCTGTCATAATAGGTGCAAATTTACGAATTTGCAGTCATCCCCGCAAGCCCGGATAGTGTCAAAGCTAGAGTTTCATGAAGGAGAAAAGGCATGATAACGATATGCTCTTTATCAGTCCGTTTCTGGTGTGTTTTGTTAAATAAGTGAAATTGTTCAATGGCCGGCTGTTTTAACATTTCTTGGTTTTGGGAGAGAAAAATCGTATATTTGCAATGGCGAAGAGGATAGTCCGAAGGATTATCCTTTTTATTATTGGTTGTATTCGGAGAAATGGGTATGAAAATGGTGCTTTCGAAGTTTAAATTCTCCGTATTGGAATTAAAATTCTCCGTATTGCCGTTTATTTTTTCAGTAACCTTTTTCCAACAGTCTCTGTTCTGCCTTCAAAAACTATGGATTTGAGGTGTGAATGGCAATCTTAAATGTTTCTGAAAGTTAAATGTGTTAATACGTAAAAAGACGTATTTTAATGTAATTTATCATTTCTGGTGCTTCTTGGCATAATGAATGCGGCAAGTGCTCTATGAGAACTTGCCGCATTCATTGCATTTTCATCTTTCGGTGTGGGGGAACTGTTTTCTATTTGTTCCTCACATTTGCGGTAGTCTTAGAATTCATAAAGAAGACCGAATTTTAAATCTTGGCTGGAGAAGGCAAAACCTAGTCCCTGACTGCCGAAAGCTAAAGCACCGTGGTCGTTGTCGCGATAGCCTAGGAAGCCGAGGTGGGCAACGAAGTGAAGTTGCGGGGCCAGTTGTACTTTTACGCCAGGTTTGAGGCCGATTTCCCAAGCGGTGGCTGAGTCGCTGTTCTTTTCCTTGAGGCTGCTGAAGCCGAAACCTCCGTCAACAATAAAGCTGACAATGCCGACTTTACCCACAGTGTAACGGGCATAAGGAGAAAAGTTGAACGCATTGATTTTGGCACCATCATTATAGTGATGTGCATAGCCGATTTGCAAACCAGCAGCCCATTTGTCGGAAAATTGGTAGCCAATTTCAGGCTGTAGGGCAAAAGTAGTTTCGTTGTTGTTCCAATCGCGCCAAAGGCCGACTTCGCCTCCAAGATAAACTTGTGCACCGGCAGTCAGCGAACTGATAACCAGAACGAGGGTTAAGAGTAACTTCTTCATTGTTTGTAGTTTTTTTGTTAAACTTATAGGAGCATGTAATGTTCCCGAAAACTGAAGCAAAATTAAAAAATCCGTCTTAAATGAAAAAAAATATGGCATTTTTTTGTTCAGAATAGGATTTTTATAACAATTCTGCGGAGAAAAATACCAATGAACGAATTTATATATCTGAAGGCCAATGGAAATCCCCTCCTCTCCATTCTGTGAAAGGGATTTCTTCGGTGAGAGGATAATATCGGGCTGAAAACTTGTTCTCAGAGGTTTGTTGGTATTCAATAACCTGATTTTTCAATACGCTGCCGTCAGGAAGGTGCAGGCGGCTGACGGCAAAACGATGGAAAGATTTGTCGGGGGGAAACATAGATGTCGTTATCTTTTTCTTTGAGATACGTCTATCGGTTCAAAATGAGAGCGGCGATTTTCGGTTTCTTCTCTGATGATAAGGCTGTCGCGTAAACGTTGTTCAGCCGTTACAGCTTTTCTTAAAGTGTCTTCCGACTGTGTGGTCGTTTGCTGAGGTACCGGCTTTAATTCGTGCCTGCTGCGGATGCGTAGCAGGGAGAAATCGGACAATGTCAGTAGCTTTGGCCGTTCGGACCAATCGGCTGTCTGATAAATGAAACCGGTGACGGACTTTACAGGCCGTGAGCCGACACGTATGGTGAGATTTTGGTAGCCGGCACTATAAAAATATTGGGTGCTGGCGGCAACAGAATCGTTGTCATAACGGATGGCTATTTGCGCTACAGCTGTTTTGCTGCCTTCACGATAAATCCAATGCGCGTTGAAACGAAGTGTCAAACGGTCGCCTTCTTGAAGTGAAGTATCGGCCTTTTGTGTGAAACTGAAACGGTTGACTCCTGTTGATGAAAGTAGAACAGCCTGAACGCCGCGCCAGATGTTCAATGTGTCACCTGTGTGCGTGCCGGTTGTGGCGGAATTGAAAATTGTTCCCATATTCCCGCTTTCACTCAGGCGTTGGTCTATGTTTTTATAGATGTTGAAGAGAATTTCAGAATGGCGTGTGTACCATTGTAAGGAACGGTTGAAATCTTTTTCGGTCAGGCCGTATTTTTTATAGACGGCTTGGATATAGTAATTTCTAGCCGTCGGTTCGTCCGTCGTTTGCCGTGAAGGAATGCCCTCAGCGCCTTCTATGGCTAAAGCCAAGTGATAATCATACAGGACTTCTTCCATTTCTGATTGGCTCAGCACATTCTCAGGAGTATCTGATGTGCAAGCGGAAATAAAAAAGATGACTCCGGAAAAGAGTAGGGCGGAGAAGATACGGTAGACTGAAGGCATATTTACAAAAGAGGCTTTGGGCGTATGATGGCAACCTGTTATTTTCCTAAGGTGTCAAAACGGGAGAGAAGGACTATTGGCGGGCTTTCAGGAGGTAGTCCAGTGAAAGTAGTTTGTGGTAGAATATAAACAAGGCTACTGCACCGCAGCTGATGGCGGCATCGGCAAAGTTGAAAATAGCCCCGAAGAAAACATTTCCACCGACTAAAGGCATCCATGAAGGCCATTCAAAGAGTGGAAAATAAAACATATCTACAACATGGCCGGACAAAAACGAACCATATCCTTGTCCAATAGGCACGAAATGGGCCGGCGGCATACCGTAAATGCTTTCTGTGAAAATAAGGCCGTAGAGGCAGTTGTCGATAATGTTGCCGGCAGCTCCGGCTACTACTAATGAGAAACAAACAATAAATCCCGTTGGCGCGTTCTTTCTGACTATATTATATAAAATATAGCTGAAAAAGATGATGGCGGCCATACGGAATAGGGCTAAAAACATGGTGCCGATGAAATCCATGCCGAAGGCCATTCCGTCATTTTCAGTAAAACGTATTTCAAACCAATTGGTTACATTAATGATTTCGTAAAGTCCCATGTTGGTTTTGACTGTTATTTTTATAATCTGGTCAGCTATGAGAGTACAGATTACAACCAATATGGCTATTGCAGATTTTATACTAACCGAGGAAGTGTTCATGAATATTATTTGAAATCAGTTGGCTTGAGATGGAAGATAAATCGGATTTACTGGTAGGAGAAAACAGTCTTCAAATCAATAAACGGGAACTATCGGATTTTTTGTCCGAGAGCCCGTTTATTTACCATTTAAAAGTTATGTGTCTGAATGCAATTACTTTTGTGCAAGTTTGGCTTCGATGCTTAATGTTGCATGAGGCACTGCGCGCAGACGTTCTTTTGGGATTAGCTTTCCTGTGACACGACAAATGCCGTATGTCTTGTTTTCTATGCGGACTAAGGCTGCCTGTAAACCCTGGATGAACTTTTGCTGACGGGCTGCCATTGTCGTAAGTTCTTCTTTGGTCTGTGTCATAGAACCTTCTTCCAGCACTTTGTAAGTTGGCATGGTGTCTTCTACGCCGTTGCCGTCCTTGTTGGTAAGTACGTCCATCATTTGCTGGTAGTCACGGCTTGCTAATTCAATTTTCTCAAGGATAAGCGCTTTGAATTCCGCTAATTCCTCATCGGAGTAACGTGTTTTTTCTGCCATATAATAAGTGGATTTATGTTTTTGATACGATAAGTTGATTTGTTTGTAATGCCCGACAAATGAGGAATACGGTCATGTATAGCCGGATGTCCGATGATGGAATACCGGCTACACATGTCGTTGACGCTGCTTAACTTTTTTCTATTTTTACGTTGAGTTTGAAGTCTTCAAAGTTAAGGGCGCAGTTGCCAGTTACGTTATCGAATGTCAGATTGTCTGCCAGAACTTGTGTGCAGATATAGTCTTTAAAGTCTGCAACAACATTTTCCATTTCTTCATGGTGGTCAAACACAATGTTGATATGATCTGTGATGTCGAAACCGTTTTCTTTACGGAATGTCTGTATTCTTTTGACGATTTCACGTGCCCAACCTTCTTTCCTGAGTTCTGGAGTGATGGACAAGTCCAATGCAACGGTAAGCGCACCATCGTTCGCCACACTCCACCCTGGAATATCTTCGCTTACAATATCGACATCTTCGCGCTCGATAGTTACAGGTTGGTTCTCTACTTGTAAGGTGAATTTTCCGTTTTTCTCGAGGTTGGCTATGTCTTCTTGAGAGAGATTGGCAACTTCTGCTGCTATGGGTTTCATTAATTTTCCGAATTTTTTGCCCATGATGCGGAAGTTACACTTGACTTTCTTTTCCAACATGTCTCCTTCTACAAATTCTATTTCTTTGACGTTGACTTCATTAAGTACGAGTGAAGACATTGCGGATATGTCTGTTTTGCGGGCTTCATCGTTTACAGGAATGCAAATTTTCTGGAGTGGCTGACGGACTATGACATGTTCTTTTTTGCGGATGGACAGAACCATGGAGGTTATGCGTTGTGCAAGTTCCATGCGTTGTTCCAGCGCTTTGTCTACGAGTGTCTCATCGCATATCGGGAATAGGCTCAGGTGTACGCTGTCTGATGCTTCCTGTGCGGCAACGGCCAAGTCGCCATAAAGACGTTCGGCATAGAACGGGGCAATGGGGGCCATGAGTTTGCTGATGGTGAATAAGCAATTCCAAAGAGTTTGATGGGCGCTGAGTTTGTCTTCGTCCATTTCTCCAGCCCAAAAACGTTTACGGCAGAGGCGGACATACCAATTGGAGAGATTGTCAATAACAAAGGTACTGATTCTGCGTCCGGCGCGTGTCGGTTCGTATTCGTTGAAGTCGGTTGTGACTTCTTTAATTAATGTGTTCAGTTCGGAGATGATCCAGCGGTCAATTTCCGGGCGTCTGTTTACGGGAACGGAAGGTTCTTTGCCGGTAAAGCCGTCAACATTGGCGTACATAGCAAAGAAAGAATAGGTCTGATACAGTTTACCGAAGAATGTGCGTGACACTTCCGTTACACCGTCTTCGTCAAACTTCAGGTTATCCCATGGTGAAGAGTTGGTAATCATGTACCACCGCAGAGGGTCCGATCCATATTTTTCGATAGCGCCGAAAGGTTCAATCGCATTGCCGAGACGTTTTGACATCTTGTTGCCATTTTTGTCGAGAACCAGTCCGTTGCTGATTACGGCTTTGAAGGAAACGCTGTCGAATACCATTGTCGCAATAGCATGGAGAGTGAAGAACCATCCGCGTGTCTGGTCTACGCCTTCAGCAATGAAGTCGGCGGGATAGGCTATTCCGTTGTCTACCAGTTCACGGTTTTCGAAAGGATAGTGGAGTTGGGCATAAGGCATGGAGCCGGAGTCGAACCACACGTCGATGAGGTCTGTTTCGCGCTTCATGGGTAATCCAGTCGGAGATACGAGTAGGATATCATCAACGTAAGGGCGGTGCAGATCTATCTTGTCATAGTTTTCCTTGCTGTAGTCGCCAGGGACGAATCCGTTGTCTTTCATCGGGTTGGACTTCATGAATCCGGCTGCGACGCTTTTTTCTATTTCGTCATATAGCTCAGCCACGGAGCCAATACATATCTCCTCGCGCGATTCTTCGTTTCGCCAAATGGGGAGCGGAGTTCCCCAATAACGGCTCCGGCTCAGATTCCAGTCGTTCAGGTTTTCCAACCATTTGCCAAAGCGTCCTGTTCCAGTAGAAGCCGGTTTCCAGTTGATGGTCTTGTTGAGTTCCATCATACGTTCCTTTGCGGCAGTAGACCGGATAAACCAGCTGTCGAGCGGATAGTAAAGAACGGGTTTGTCCGTTCGCCAGCAGTGAGGATAATTATGAACTTTTTTCTCTATTTTAAAGGCTGTGCCCTGCTGCTTCATCTCCATGCAGAGGATAATGTTCAGGTCTTCAGCTTTTTCAGCGGCTTTTTCGTCGTATTTACCGTCTTTGTTGAATTCCGGTGCATAAGCGTTTTTTACATAATCGCCTGCATGTTGGCTATAAACGGCTGTGTCGACACAAGTCGCGACAAAATTATCAGCCAGTTCAGGCATTATGTAATACTTGCCGGTAAGGTCGACCATTGGACGTGTCTCCCCCTTTTTGTTTATCATGAAAAGGGAAGGGATTTGAGCCGCTTTGGCTACTTTGGCGTCATCGGCACCGAAAGTCGGAGCTATATGTACAATGCCCGTACCGTCTTCAGTGGTGACATAATCGCCAGGGATCACACGGAATGCCTGCTCTTCCAGTTCAACGAACCGGTCGTGGCCTACGCTGAAGCATTTATCGGGATGAGATGACGCATATTCTTGCACGAAGTCGGGTGAGAGGCTGTCGACCTTTTCTGCCGGCTTGACCCACGGCATTAGCTGGCGATAGCGCATGCCGACCAGATCAGCACCTTTGTATTCTGCAACAATTTTATAGGGGATGATTTTGTCTCCTGCGGAATAGTCTTCCAGAGGCATGTCGGCTCCTTCGGGTTTAAAGTATGAGCTTATGCAGTCTTTTGCCAAAACAACCGTGACGGGCTGGGAGGTATATGCGTTATATGTGCGCACGGCAACATAGTCGAATTGCGGGCCGACACATAATGCCGTATTGGAAGGCAAAGTCCATGGAGTCGTTGTCCAGGCTATGAAATGCGGAGTTCCCCATCCTGTGAGTTCGGGTGAGGGATTGACGATTTCAAACTGTACCGTCATGGTCGTGTCCTTAACATCGCGGTAGCAACCCGGCTGGTTGAGCTCATGACTGGAGAGGCCGGTTCCAGCAGCCGGACTATAGGGCTGAATGGTATAGCCTTTGTAGAGTAATCCTTTTTTGTGAAGCTGCGCCAGTAACCACCACAATGTTTCTATATAGGAGTTCTCGTATGTGATATAAGGATGTTCCATGTCAACCCAGTATCCCATGAGATGGCTGAGGTCTGTCCATTCCTGAGTGAACATCATGACATTGCGTCGGCAACGTGCATTGTATTCCTCTATGCTAATGGTTTTGCCGATGTCTTCTTTGGTGATGCCTAGTTCTTTTTCCACGCCAAGTTCGACAGGCAGACCATGCGTATCCCAGCCTGCTTTGCGTTTTACCTGAAATCCCTGCATCGTTTTGTAACGGCAGAATACGTCCTTGATAGTGCGTGCCATGACGTGGTGAATGCCCGGATGCCCGTTTGCTGAAGGCGGTCCTTCGAAGAATACGAATGAGGGGCAGCCCTCGCGTTCTGTCATACTGCGGTGGAACAAATCTTTCTTGTCCCAGCTTTCAAGTACTTCTTTGTTTATCTCATAGAGATGGAGTCCGTTACGCTCGGTGAATTTCATATACTTTTTATTGTTGCTTACGTTATTTGGGCTACAAAGTTAGTCTATTTGCGCGAAAAACAGGTATAACCCTATAGCAAAAATAGATACTATATGTTTAAAAGTCGCTTCACCGGTCTGTTTTTTAGGATCTTGATTGATGTTGTTCTCTTTTTTTGAACAGGATAAATGGTAAGATTATGCGAATCTTGTAATTGTTGCTTAGTAATAATGTGTCGTTAGGAGCTAAGTGATAATAATATTGTGATGTAATTTTGACAAAATCGCATTTTAACACTTTTTGCTTTTGACGAAAAAAGATTTATCTTTACATCAAAGAAGAGAGACAGCCTTTTAAAGATGTCTCTCTTTGTGTTTTCAGTGCTTTCTTGATTCTAAAAACTCCTTATTGCCGTAAAAAATGTAAGTAATCCTTTTTGAAAATCCCTTATTCTTCTTTATATGATAATAATTCTTTGGAGAAAAAGATAAGAGAATATGTTTCTAAAGGTTAAAAATGTTAATATCCTCATCCGTCTTGATGTTCTTTAAAGTGTATAAAAATTGACAAAAGGATTTTACTGTCATCTTTTTTGTTTTCTTTCACTATTTTAAAAAGTAATTTATTAACTTTGCCAGCAGACTATCTTGAAATCAATAGAATATAACATAATATGAGAAAAGTTTTAATGTTTCTGGTTCTGGTGGCTGCCGGTTTAGGCACTGCTGCCGCGCAAGATACTGAAGTGCCTGGTGAAAAACATTCGGTGATGACAAATAAGTTTTGGGCAAACTGGTTTGTGTCGGGCGGATTTGATTTTAATGCGGCTTATTCCTCACAGGAGAAATGTCCTAATAAAAATCCTTTCAGTTCCGACCGTGGTACTTTCGGTTTTGATGTGGCTGTTGGTAAATGGTTTACTCCCGGTATCGGTCTCCGTACTAAATTTCAAGGAGTTTGGGCAAAACAGGTTAATACCGGAAATCTGCATCCTTCATATAAATATTGGAATTTACATGAAGACGTGATGTTTAATCTGACGAATCTTTTAGGAGGATATGATGAGAGCCGTTTGTGGAATTTCATCCCTTATGTCGGATTGGGTGTTGTGCGTAATATGAGCCGTGGAGGCCGGGCCTATAATGTTTCTTATAATGTCGGTCTTTTAAATAATTTTCGGATAAACAACCATTTGAATGTTTTTCTGGATATCTTTGCTCTAGCTGCTAAGGGCAATATGGACGGCGCTTTAAACGATGGCTGGAACGGATACCGTCGGCTTGAGGCGCGTCATTATGATAAAATAGTAGGGCTGTCTGTAGGCGTTACTTATAATATCGGTAAAAGCACTTGGAAAAAGGCTCCTAATGTAGAGGCTCTTATCGCAATGAATCAGGAGCAGATGAATGCCCTCAATGCGGAACTGGAAAGTCAGCGTGAGGAAAATGAGCGGTTACAGCAAATGCTTGATGCTAAAATACCCGGCGGACCGGAAAAAACATCCGTAATCGAAAAAATCCGCATAATGCCTTTGTCGGTATTTTTCGATATCGGTTCTTCTCGGATTGCCAGCCGGAAAGATTTGGTCAATGTTAAAGAGTTGGTGGAAATGGTCCGGGAAGAAGACCGCAAAATAGTTGTAACCGGTTATGCCGACCGGAAAACCGGAGGTGAGGCTTACAATAGGAAGCTTTCTGAAAAAAGAGCGCAGGCTATAGTTGAGGAACTGGTGAAAATGGGAATAACCCGTGAGAGGATTGTCGTAGAGGCCAAAGGAGGGGTGGATACGATTTCACCATTCTCGTATAACCGGCGGGTGACCATCCATCTGCAGTGAAAGAATAATATGGCTGTAGCTTTTCGTTTCTAAAAATATTTTTTATAATTTTGCAGAAATTTTTTGTTATTATCTATAATGAAACCATTGTATAAAATCAAAAGAGGGTTAGATATAAACCTCGACGGAGTGGCGGCAAAAGAACTTCAAACGCTTTTGCCATCAAACGAATATGCGGTTTCGCCGTTGGATTTCACAGGCATTACGCCGCGTTTGACCGTTAAGGTTGGCGATTATGTGATGGCGGGCGAAGCACTTTTTGTAGACAAAGCCTCCGAGCGTATAAAGTTTGTATCGCCGGTCAGTGGTGAGATAACAGCCATTGAACGCGGTGAACGGCGAAAACTTCTGCACGTGTGTGTGAAGGCTTCGGCACAACAGGAGAACAAGGATTTTGGTAAACTTGATGCCGGAAAGGCTTCGCGTGAAGATGTGGTGGAATATCTGCTGAATAGCGGTATGTTCGCTTTTATCCGCCAGCGGCCTTATGATGTTGTGGCTTCTCCAGCAGATGCTCCGAAAGCCGTTTTCGTTTCGACTTTCAGCAAAATGCCTTTGGCCGCCGATATTAATTATGTACTGCAGGGGCGTGAAGAGGCTTTTAAGGCAGGTGTGAAGGTACTTTCCAAGCTGGCACCGGTTTATCTGGGCATTTCACCTGAACAAATCAATACTTCCCTGCTGCCAGTGGCCGAAGCTAATGTAAATGTTTTTGACGGTCCTAACCCTTCGGGAAATGTTGGAGTTCACATCAATCATGTGATGCCCGTTAACAAAGGGGAGACCGTTTGGACTGTAGGCGCTGAAATCGTAGCGATGATAGGTCATCTGGCTATGACGGGATTTGTTGATCTGACCCGTCGTATTGCGGTGGCCGGTTCCTGTGTGTCTGCCCCCTGTTATCTGGAAACTAAAATCGGCACTCCTTTGTCTGATGTTCTGAAGGGACGACTCCAAGGCGATACTGCGCATGTGCGAATCATCAACGGTAATCCGCTCGTAGGTGTGAAGTCTGGTGTTGATGGCTTTTTGGGCGCGTTCAATACTGAAGTCTGTGCGATTCCTGAAGGTGATGATGTTCATGAACTTTTGGGATGGATACGTCCCCGCTTGAATGATTTTTCAACCAGCCGCAGTTATTTCTCCTGGCTTTTAGGTCGCTCTAAAAGTTATAATCTGGATTGTAGAATTAAAGGAGGGCAGCGTCACATGATTATGAGTGCCGAATATGAAAGGGTGTTCCCGATGGATATTTATTCCAGTTATTTGGTTAAGGCTATCATAACCGGCGACATTGATCGTCAGGAGGCTTTGGGCATTTATGAGGTGGCTCCGGAGGACTTTGCTGTTGCCGAATTCATAGATTCTTCCAAATTGGAGTTGCAGCGCATTGTTCGTGAAGGTTTGGATATACTGAGAAAAGAGAATGCCTGAATCATATAAGTCGTAAAAACAAAAAATGTACTTTCGCCTCTCTTTCTTCTTCTAGAAACATGAGAAAATCGAGAAGCCGAATGTTTTTAAAATAAATAAAAATCAATGGTTAAGAAATTTCTAGACAAGCTGAGACCGCACTTCGAGGAAAAGGGAAAGTTGCACGCTTTCCATTCAGTATTCGAAGGCATGGAAACATTCTTGTTGGTACCATCCACCACGTCGAAAGTCGGGTGTAGCATACACGATGCCATCGACTCAAAGCGCATCATGTCGTTTGTTGTTATAGCTTTGTTGCCGGCGTTGCTCTTCGGTATGTATAATATCGGTTATCAAAACTATCATCAGGCAAATGTTGAGGCTGGTTTCATGGAGATGTTTATATACGGCTTCTTGGCAACATTACCTAAGATAATAGTGTCTTATGCCGTGGGTTTAGGTATAGAATTTGTTGTGGCTCAGTGGAAAAAGGAAGAAATTCAGGAAGGCTTTCTGGTGTCCGGTCTCCTCATTCCTATGATTGTTCCTGTCAATTGTCCGCTTTGGATGTTGGCCATAGCAGTCGCTTTTGCCGTAATCATCGCCAAGGAAATATATGGCGGTACGGGTATGAATATCTTTAATCCGGCGCTTGTGGCCCGTGCTTTCCTTTTCTTTGCATATCCGACAAGCATGAGTGGCGACCAGGTATGGGTGGCTAATGAAACAATATTCGGCTTAGGTAATCAACTGACGGCCGATGCCATGACTATGGCGACACCGCTTGGACAAGCTGCTTCAAATGTGGAAGTTACGGCTGGATTCTCAGATATGGTTATTGGCCTTATACCCGGTTCTATTGGTGAGACCAGCGTAATAGCCATTGCTATAGGAGCGGTTATTTTGCTTTATACACGTATTGCATCATGGAAAACAATGACAAGCGTTTTTATAGGAGGTGCTATCGTTGGCTGGTTGTTTAACATAGCTGGAATGGAAGGAAATCTTGTTGCACAAATACCTTGGTATGAACACTTGGCCGCTGGCGGATTTGCTTTCGGTGCTGTGTTTATGGCAACAGATCCGGTTACAAGTGCCCGTACGGAAAATGGCAAGTATATCTATGGTTTTCTCATTGGTGCTTTGGCCATAACGATTCGTGTGCTTAATCCTGGTTATCCTGAGGGCATGATGCTTGCCATTCTTTTCATGAATATGTTTGCACCGCTTATTGACTATTGTTTTGTGCAACGTAATATTAGTCGCCGGCTTAAGCGTGCGGGAAAGTAACCAACCATTATAAAGCAATATGAAAATGAATACAAATAGTAATTCTTATACTATAGTTTATGCTTCGGTAATGGTCGTTATCGTGGCGTTCCTTTTGGCTTTTGTCTCATCAGTTCTTAAACCTACACAAGACAAAAATGTGGAGCTTGACAAAAAGAGACAGATATTGGCTGCTTTGAATATCCGTGATTTGCAGACTGCCAATGAAGTGGAGAACAAATACGATGAGGTGGTCATCGCGGATATGGTTGTTAAAGCAGACGGTTCATGCGTCAAAACTGGTAAGGAGAAAGATGAAGATGGCTTTAAAGTGGATAATAAGGATATCAACTCCGGTTGTTTGCCTGTATATGTCTGCAAGATTAACGGCTCAACAAAGTATGTTGTGCCAATGTCCGGACGCGGTCTTTGGGGAGGTCTTTGGGGCTATATGGCCGTGAATGATGACTTCAGAACGGTTTTTGGAGCTTATTTTTCTCATGAAAGTGAAACTGCAGGACTCGGCTCTCCTATTGCAGAGCAAAAATTTCAGGATCAATTTAAAGGGAAACAAATTTTTACAGATTCTGCAACATCACAAGTGGCACTTACTGTCGTAAAGAAAGGACAGGTAAAGGATGACACTTATGAAGTGGATGGACTCACTGGCGCAACACTGACAACCAAAGGTGCAGCGGCCATGGTAAATAGTGGTTTGCAGCAGTATGTCGGTTTCTTTAATGCAAGTAAAAAGTAAATGGCGGAATAAATATGAGCAAATTATTTTCAAAAGCAAATAAGGAGGTCTTTACTAATCCTCTGAATTTAGATAATCCGGTAGCTGTACAAGTTCTAGGTATTTGTTCCGCGTTGGCTGTTACAGCTCAATTGGAACCGGCTATCGTTATGGGACTGTCTGTAACAGTTATTACAGCTTTTGCCAATGTGATTATCTCTCTCTTGCGTAAGACGATTCCTAATCGTATTCGTATAATTGTACAGTTAGTTGTAGTGGCCACATTGGTTACTCTTGTCAGCCAAGTGCTAAAAGCCTATGTTTATGATGTCAGCGTCCAACTTTCTGTTTATGTAGGTCTTATTATAACCAATTGTATCTTGATGGGGCGTTTGGAAGCTTTTGCCATGCAGAATGGGCCATGGGAATCTTTCCTTGACGGTGTTGGCAGTGGGCTGGGATACGCCTGGATATTGGTGGCAGTTGGTTTTGTACGTGAACTTTTTGGTGCTGGAACACTTTTAGGTTTGCGCGTAATTCCTGAGAGCATTTATGTTGAAAACGGTGGCTTTTATGTCAATAACGGTATGATGACGATGCCTGCTATGGCCTTGATTCTGGTAGGATGCATCATTTGGGGACATCGGGCTTACAATAGCCGTAAGGGCCGTAACTAAAACATACCTAATAACTACAAAAGAAGAAAACAATGGAACAAATGTTAAGTTTATTCGTCCGGTCCATTTTCGTGGATAATATGATTTTCGCATTCTTTCTGGGTATGTGCTCTTATTTGGCGGTATCCAAAAATGTCAAGACTGCGTTTGGCCTTGGTGTAGCTGTTATTTTTGTACTGGTCGTTACAGTACCGGTTGATTATTTGCTGCAAACCAGAGTTTTAGGTCCTGATTGTCTTGTTGAAGGAGTTGATTTGTCTTTCCTTTCTTTTATTCTCTTTATTGCCGTAATTGCCGGTATTGTGCAGTTGGTGGAAATGATTGTAGAACGTTTTTCTCCTTCACTTTATGCTGCGTTAGGTATATTTCTGCCGTTGATAGCTGTGAATTGTGCGATTATGGGAGCAAGTCTTTTTATGCAACAACGTATAGGAATGGATCCCAATAGTAGTCAGTATATTGGCGGAATAGGTGATGCTGTCGTATATGCTCTTGGTTCTGGGGTCGGCTGGTTGTTGGCTATTGTCGGACTTGCTGCTATTAGCGAAAAAATGGCTTATACAAATGTACCCAAACCTTTGCAAGGCCTTGGCATAACATTTATTACTGTAGGCCTTATGGCTATGGCGTTCATGTGTTTCTCTGGTCTTAATATCTAAAAGGAACGATACAATGAATATTAACTTAATTTTATCAAGTATAGGAGTTTTTCTCGTAATCATTCTCCTTTTAGTCATTATCTTGCTTATAGCAAAACGCTATCTTTCTCCTAGTGGGAAGGTTAATATTACCATTAATGGTAAAGATTCTATTTCTGTGGAACAAGGTAGTAGTTTGCTTGCAACACTTGCGGCTAATGACATTTATCTTTCTTCGGCCTGTGGTGGTAAGGGTAGCTGTGGTCAGTGTAAGTGTCAGGTTCCTGAAGGTGGGGGTGAAATCCTAGATTCGGAACGTGGACAGTTTACCCGTAAACAGGTGAAAGATCATTGGCGTTTGGCTTGTCAGTGTAAGGTGAAAGGCGATCTTAGCATTCAGGTGGATGAATCTGTGATGGGCGTTAAAGAATATGAGTGCACCGTAATTTCCAACAAGAATGTGGCCACGTTTATTAAGGAATTTAAAGTGCAACTTCCTGAAGGAGCCGCTATGGATTTTATTCCCGGTTCGTATGCCCAGATTAAAATTCCTGCTTTTAATATTGATTTCAATAAAGATTTTGATAAAAGCCTTATTGGTGAGGAGTATTTGCCCGCATGGGAGAAGTTCGGTCTGTTTTCTTTGAAATGTGTGAATACCGAGCCGACTATTCGTGCTTATTCTATGGCCAATTATCCTGCAGAGGGTAATGTGTTTATGCTTACTGTTCGTATTGCTACCCCACCGTTTAAGGCTGATCGCAGTGGATTTATGGACGTAAATCCTGGTATTGCTTCTTCTTATATCTTTACACTGAAACCTGGTGATAAAGTAATAATGAGTGGTCCTTATGGTGATTTCCATCCTCATTTTAATTCAAAGAAAGAGATGATTTGGGTTGGCGGCGGCGCCGGTATGGCACCTCTTCGTGCGCAGATTATGCACATGACTAAGACACTTCGCACGACAGATCGTGAAATGCACTATTTCTATGGGGCACGTGCCCTTAATGAGGTTTTCTATTTGGAAGATTTTCATGGATTGGAAAAGGAATTTCCTAATTTCCATTTCCATCTTGCTCTTGACCGTCCGGATCCTGTGGCCGATGAAGCCGGTGTGAAATATACCGCTGGTTTTGTACATCAAGTTATGTATGAAACTTATTTGAAGGATCATCCTGCTCCTGAAGATATTGAATATTATATGTGTGGTCCTGGACCTATGTCCAAGGCTGTAGTAGGTATGCTTGATAGCTTAGGAGTGGAGCCGGAAAGTATCATGTATGATAATTTCGGAGGATAAATACCATGAGGTAAAATAAAAATGAAGGAAACTCTTTGTTGAGGCAGAGAGTTTCCTTCGGTTTTATTGAAAGTTTCAGTAATTTGCTGCAGATGATGCAGCAATTAGCACAATCTCTGTTACCGTTTCTAGGATTAGGGGTTCTGCTGTAAATATTGGAGATAACAGACGTATCAATAAAATAATGACAAAGATTGGTAAACTTAGATTGTGCAATAGACTTTTATTTTTTATGACGCTGATGATTTTCGTGTCAAGTGTTCAGCTTGAAATAATCGGAAGTAGTAATCCTTTTTGGATATGGGGACATATTTTTGTGGGATGCTTGTTTGTGGGTAATGTTGTGTGGCATTTATATCTTCATTATGGGTGGAACTCGTGGATCAGAAGAGTGTACAGGCAAAAGAAAATAATGAATAAATGGCTTTCTGTTCTCATAATCCTAACGTGCATGAGTGCGATTATTGCAGTTTTTCATTGGATGGTAACTTATATCCATTCGCCTATTGGGGGCATACATGGAAAGGTTGGTCTTATTTTTCTTTTACTTGCTTTAGGGCATGTGATAAAGCGTATTAGGTTTTATTATGATTAAATCCGGATTTATTATAATGTTAGTTCTCATCGTTATGAATGGGACGGAATGTCTGTCACAGACTATAGCTAGCAGGATTATGAGAGAACAAGCGGATTCATTTCTTCGTATGATGCCAGATAGTTTGCAGTTCTATCAGGCACAGGCTGTGGCAAGAGCTATCGAAGGAGATTATTCGTTTTTGAAAGAAGTACGATCAGTCCGCGATAAATATCCCCAAATTTCCGATAATGTCTCTGTAAAAGATTTGTCCTCCAGTTTGCGGTTATATGAGCCGATGGGAACAGGAGAACGACAATTACCGTTGTTGATTTATTTTCATGGTGGTGGATGGACTTTTGGGAGTATCAATAGTTGTGGCCGATTTTGTGATGCTATGGCTGCTACAGGTAAGATGAAAGTAATGGCCGTAAATTATAGGCTGGCTCCTGAAAATCCTTATCCTAGTGGCTATGTTGATTGCATCAACAGCGTTAAATATGCGATTGATAATTGCTACTTATTAGGGATTAATCCTAATTCTATTTCTGTAGGAGGCGACAGTTCTGGTGGTAATTTGGCTATTGCGACAGCACTTAGTTCTGAATGTGTGGGAAAAATAGCGTCCTTGGTATTGTTTTATCCTGTGACAAAGGCTTTTGCCGATAATTCTCTATCTTGGAATAAATATGCTAAAGGGTATGGACTTGATGCTTTTTTGATGGAACAATTTAACAAGGCATATGCTCCTCAAATTCCATCTGGAGTTCCACAGATAGATGTTGGTATGGCTTCGTCTGCACAACTTGAATGTCTTCCGCGCACACTTCTTATTGCTGCCGGTCGTGACATCTTGCGCGATCAGGGAATAGAGTTTTCCAATAAACTTTCTGCAGATAAAATACAGCGAATAGAATTTTCTGATGCAGTTCATCTTTTTATTACAGTTCCGGGACAGGAAAAGGCTTTTCGATCTTCTGTGGCTATAGCTTCTGAATTTATCACAACTGTAAAATCTGAATATTGAATTGAGAAATTATAGATGAGAGTAGGAGAGTCTGTTTAGTGTGCGATGTGGATGGCTTGTATTGTGTCAAAGTAAGAATATCGTGGGAAACAGTCCGCGAATGTCAATATCTTAAATTCTCTGCAATATACAAAAGTGCTAAAATGTAGGTTGTAAGTGTTGTTAATGTAAAGGCTATATTTGAATATCAACAACGCAAGGGAACGTTAAAAACGTTAAAGTCTGGGCCGACTTTTAAAATCATGTATAGGTTTCACAAAGAAGAAGAAGAACATATAAAAAAATAATAATAACTTTGCATAAATAATAACAGAGGGAATGTGTTATAATAAGCGATAGATAAGCCCCTCTAATCTGCCCCATTGTTGGAACTATACATAAACTAATAAAATAAGTAGCATTCCGAACTTATTCCCTTTGTGTACTTTTCCCTAAAGCAATTATTCAAAAAACATGGTACCCATACAGTTCATAACTCATCACACCAGTACTATTTCCCATGAAGAATCAGCCATGCTTGCATTGCGCGGAGGGTGTCGGTGGATACAATTGCGCATGAAAGAGGCTTCGGAAGAGGAAATAAAACCTATTGCCCGTCGCTTGCTCGCCCAATGCCGAAAATTCGGTGCCACATTTATTATTGATGATCATGTGGAATTGGTCAAGAATATAGAAGCGGACGGAGTTCATCTGGGTAAGAATGACATGCCACTCGCACAAGCTCGCCAAGTGTTAGGAGAAGGTTTCATCATAGGAGGGACGGCCAATACAATAGAGGATGTGCGTAGGTTACACCGCGAATCGGCTGACTATATCGGTTGTGGTCCTTTTCGATTTACAGAAACCAAAACCAATCTCTCTCCCATTTTAGGATTGGAAGGATATCGTTCTATTATTACGGAAATGCAAAAAGAAGGCATTAGACTACCCGTTTGTGCTATTGGGGGTATTACCCTTGAAGACATTCCAGACTTGCTCAATACAGGAGTTAACGGTATCGCTGTCAGCGGGGCGATTCTACGTTCGCCTAATCCTGAAAAAATGATGAATGACTTTATACACATCGCATAAATCTTTTTCATATAAATATTTGACTCTTTTATTAAAGATACAACCTTTGCAAAAATACTCCAATATGAAAGGAACAACACGTATTAAATATCCTTCAAGCGAGAAAGTATACACACAAGGTACTCTTCATCCGGAAATTAAGGTGGCCATGCGCCAGGTTACTCTTACTCCTACAGTGACTAAAGATGCAGATGGCCAAAAGCTGTTTTCGGAAAATAGGCCTGTTATGATTTATGATACTAGTGGTCCTTATAGCGACCCTACCTGTGAAACCGATTTGAAGAAAGGTCTGCCTCGTTTGCGCGAACCTTGGATAAAACAACGAGGGGATGTGGAGAAGTTGAAAGACTATTCCTCCGAATATTGTCGCGAACGAATGTCTAATCATGCGTTGGATTATCTGCGTTTTTCCCATACAACTCTACCTTATAAAGCGCTTCCAGGAAAGAGCATTACTCAAATGGCTTATGCCAAAATGGGTATTATTACTCCGGAGATGGAATACGTTGCTATTCGTGAAAACATGAATTGTGCGGATTTGGGCATTACCACCCATATAACACCAGAGTTTGTACGTCAGGAAATAGCAGAAGGGAGGGCTGTCATTCCAGCAAACATTAATCACCCGGAAGCGGAGCCAATGATTATAGGTCGGAATTTTTTGGTAAAAATCAACACCAATATTGGTAATTCGGCAACCACTTCCAGCATTGAAGAAGAGGTGGAAAAAGCCATTTGGAGTTGTAAATGGGGGGGCGATACTCTAATGGATCTCTCCACAGGAGAGAACATCCACGAAACACGTGAATGGATTGTACGTAATTGCCCAGTACCGGTAGGAACTGTACCTATGTATCAGGCAATGGAAAAAGTCAAAGGTGTGGCTAAAGATCTTACATGGGAGTTATATCGTGACACTTTAATAGAACAATGCGAACAGGGGGTTGATTATTTCACGATCCATTGTGGTATCCGGCGCAAGAACATCCATTTGTCACAAGGACGCATGACAGGGATGGTCAGCCGTGGAGGTTCCATCATTTCGGAGTGGTGTCTGCAAAATGACAAGGAAAGTTTCCTTTATGAACATTTCGATGATATTTGTGACATTTGTGGTCAATATGATGTGGCTATATCATTGGGAGATGGTCTGCGTCCTGGGTCTATTCATGATGCCAATGATGCGGCACAGTTTGCCGAGCTTGATACAATGGGTGAATTGGTAAAAAGAGCATGGGCAAAGAATGTGCAAGCATTCATTGAAGGTCCCGGACACGTTCCCATGCATAAAATACGTGAGAACATGGAACGCCAAATTGAAAAATGTCATAATGCACCATTCTATACGTTAGGCCCGCTCGTAACAGATATAGCTCCTGGATATGACCATATTACGTCTGCTATAGGCGCAGCACAAATAGCGTGGTTAGGCACTGCCATGCTCTGTTATGTTACCCCAAAAGAACATCTGGCACTTCCCAATCGAGACGATGTGCGTACAGGAGTCGTTACTTACAAATTGGCTGCTCATGCAGCCGATTTGGCCAAAGGTCATCCTGGAGCACAGATACGCGATAATGCTCTGTCAAAGGCACGGTATGAGTTCCGCTGGAAAGACCAATTCAATCTCAGTCTTGACCCTGATTTGGCATTACAATACTATAAAGAAGCCCATTATGAAAATGGCAATTTTTGCACCATGTGCGGTCCTAATTTCTGCGCAATGCGTATTTCCCACCGCCTCAAGGATTGCAAAGAATAACAAACTGC
The DNA here is from genome assembly GCF_002933955.1 of Prevotella sp. MGM2. Lineage (GTDB taxonomy): Bacteria > Bacteroidota > Bacteroidia > Bacteroidales > Bacteroidaceae > Alloprevotella. The sequence continues at coordinate 23,514 of NZ_BEWW01000259.1, read as the reverse complement.
TTCAAAAGCCATTATAATTATCTTCGATTATGCAGGATTTCGTACACCTACACGTACATACACAATACTCTATCCTTGACGGACAAGCGTCTATTCCGGCACTTGTTGATAAAGCCATTAAAGATGGCATGCGAGGTATGGCCATTACTGATCATGGCAACATGATGGGTATCAAGGAATTTTTTAATTATACTCAAAAAGTAAAAGGAAAGGCCAAAGGAGCATTGAAGAGTGCCGAAGAAAAACTTATCGCGCTCCAAAATGGGAGCTATGTACCTGTATCGGACAAAAATGGTAACAATCCTGATGTTGGAAAAACCACAGAACAACTCATAGAAGAAACTCAAAAAGTTATAGCTAAGCAAATAAAAATAGTGAATTTTACTCCCATATTTGGTTGTGAGATGTATGTGGCAAGACGAGGCAACAAAAGCTTACATGAAGGTAAAATAGACCAATCGGGCTGGCACCTTATTGTTTTGGCTAAAAATGAGAAAGGCTATCATAACCTTATTAAACTAGTTTCACGTTCATGGGTAGATGGCTTTTATATGCGTCCACGTACAGACCCTGCGGATTTGGAACGTTACCATGAAGGCTTGATTGTTTGCTCCGCATGTATTGGTGGAGAAGTGCCTCGGAAAATTCTGTCGGGACAGATGGAGGAAGCTGAAAAATCCGTATTATGGTATAAACAGCTTTTCGGAGAAGATTACTATCTTGAACTACAACGTCATGAGGTAAAAGACCTATCTATCAAAGCCAACAAAGAAACTTTTAAGTTACAACAAATATCCAATGCAGGTTTAATAGAATTGGCTAACAAACACGATATCAAACTTATATGCTCAAACGATTGCCATTTTGTGGATGAAGAGAATGGTGAAGCACACGACCGTCTTATCTGTCTCGCTACTGGTAAGGATCTTGAAGCGTCAAATCGCATGCTTTACACCAAACAGGAGTGGTTTAAAACAAGAGCTGAAATGAACGAAGTATTCGCTGATATTCCGGAAGCTCTTGACAACACTTGTGAAATATGTGATAAAGTGGAAGTCTATTCAATAGACCATGAGCCTATTATGCCTAACTTCGATATCCCAGAAGATTTTGGTACAGAAGATTTGTACCGCCAAAAGTATTCAGAAGAAAACCTGTATGATGAATTTACTCAAGATGAAAATGGAAATGTAGTCTTAACACGACAACAGGGCGAGGAAAAGATTCAAAAATTAGGCGGTTATGACAAATTATATCGCATAAAACTCGAGGCAGACTATTTGGCATTATTGGCATATCAAGGAGCTAAAAAGCGTTATGGCGATCCTCTCAATGAAGAAACGTCAGAACGTATCAACTTTGAGTTGCACATCATGAAAACTATGGGTTTTCCAGGTTATTTTCTTATCGTGCAGGATTATATACGAGCAGCTCGTGAAGAACTGGATGTTTCAGTAGGTCCCGGTCGCGGCTCTGCAGCTGGGAGTGCAGTAGCCTACTGCCTTGGCATTACTCAAATAGACCCAATAAAATATGATTTGCTGTTTGAACGTTTCCTCAATCCAGATCGTATTTCATTACCGGATATTGATGTAGACTTTGATGATGATGGCCGTGGCAGAGTGTTGAATTGGGTAACACAGAAATATCGTCCGGAAAACTGTGCACACATTATTACCTATGGAACTATGGCGACGAAATCAGCCATAAAGGACGTGGCGCGTGTACAGAAATTACCTATAGACCAAAGCAACCGCCTTTGCAAGTCTATTCCTGACAAACTTCCGGAAGGTCCTGACGGCAAAGTGCCTAAAATGAATCTGACCAATGCCATAGCCTGCATTCCTGAATTGCGTGAAGCCGAAGCCTCACAAGACCCTTTGCTTCACGATACAATACGCTATGCAAAGATGTTGGAAGGTAATGTTAGAAATACAGGTGTGCATGCCTGTGGTTTTATCATTTGCCGCGATGAAATTTCCGATTGGGTCCCGGTTTCAACTGCCGAAGACAAAGAAACAGGAGAAAAAGTGGCCTGTACACAATATGAAGGACGAGTTATAGAAGAGACTGGACTGATAAAAATGGACTTTCTCGGGCTAAAAACCTTGTCCATTATTAAAGAGACTGTAGAAAACGTGTGGTTGAGCCTGCATATAAAACTCAATATTGATAATATAAGCATAGAAGACCCCGCCACCTATCAGCTCTATTGTGATGGTAATACTGTCGGGACTTTTCAGTTTGAATCTTCCGGTATGCAAAAATACCTTAGAGAATTACAGCCGTCTACTTTTGAAGACCTTATTGCCATGAATGCCCTCTATCGTCCGGGGCCTATGCAATATATTCCTCAATTTATCAAACGCAAACATGGAGAAGAGCCCATCACCTATGATTTGCCATGTATGGAGAAATATTTGAAAGACACTTATGGCATTACGGTGTATCAGGAACAGGTCATGCTTCTGTCTCGTGTTATAGCCAATTTTACACGCGGTGAAAGCGATGCGTTGAGAAAGGCTATGGGTAAAAAACTTATAGAAAAGCTAAACCACATGTATCCCAAGTTTATCAAAGGGGGAACGAATAATGGTCATGATCCGAAAGTACTTGAAAAAATATGGGAAGACTGGCGTGCATTTGCCTCTTATGCTTTTAATAAAAGTCATGCGACATGCTATTCATGGGTAGCTTATCAAACGGCTTACTTAAAAGCCAATTATCCTGCTCAATATATGGCGGCTGTGATGAGTCGAAGTCTTGCTGACATCAAGAGTATTACCAAATTAATGGACGAATGTAAAATTTTAGGTATTCGGACATTAGGCCCGGATGTTAACGAGAGCCGACACAAATTCAGTGTCAACAGTACTGGGAGCATTCGTTTTGGCATGGGAGCTATTAAAGGGGTTGGAGAAAGTGCGGTTACCGCTATTATTGAAGAACGAGAAAAAAATGGTCTTTTTACTTCTATATATGATTTTGTAGAGCGCATAAACCTAACGGCTTGTAACAAAAAAAACATTGAAAATCTAGCTTTAGCCGGAGCTTTTGATAGTTTCGAACAAGTCAGGCGTGAACAGTTCTTTGCCACTGATGGACAAGGTAACTTTCTTGACACACTTGTGCGTTATGGATTGCGCTATCAACAAGACAAAGCCGGAGCTGCAGCCAGTCTTTTTGGAGAAAGTGATACCATTGATATAGCCAAACCACTGCCTCCCAGTGATTATATCCATTGGAATGATCTTGAGCGTCTCAACAAAGAACGTGATCTAATCGGTATTTATATTTCTGGGCATCCACTTGACGAATTTTCTATCATTGTGAAAAATGTTTGTACTATGACAGCCATAGAACTGGAAGATATAGATCATCACAGTGGGGAAGAGGTTACATTAGGCGGAATAGTTACAGATGTCAGAGAAGGACAAACACGGAATGGAAAACCTTATGGTATAGTAAAGTTGGAAGATTATTCCGGAGCTGGAGAAATAGCCTTGTTTGGAGAAGAATGGGCTAGATGGCGCGGACATATGGGAGTCGGTAACTCTATTTTTATTACAGCTAGAATTGAACCCAAACAATGGCGTCCAGAGACTAATGAGTTACGTATCGGTCGCATAGAATTCTTATCTGATATAAAGGACAAAAAACTCCAACGCATCATTATTACTGCACGCCTAGACCAACTCTGCGCGTCTACAGTTAATGATCTCACAACTTTACTTGCTCCAGGAACAGGGTCATCAGAGATCTTGTTCAAAATCTTTGATGTTGAATTACAGTCTAACATAACTTTAAAGTGCAACGCTGGCAATATTAATATTTCAAAAACTCTTGTTGATTACATAGAAAATAACGAAGCTCTATCTTTAGAAATATCCTGAAAAACACTAAATAACGTATAACTATATAATGTAAATAGGCTTGAGATTCTATGAACGTAAGTTGAAACAGGCTATAAATAAAACCAATAACTGTTGTAAACCGATATATATATTTGTACAGCTATAATTATTTTGGTATCTTTGTTGTGCTCAAAGACAGAAGAAGTCTTACTTTTCTTTTTTCTTGAGTATTATCTGAATTATTGAAACAATAATAAACCTGAACACAATGGAAAAAATTATCACTGACAAAAATTTTGAGAATGTACTTGCAGAAGGACTTCCTCTTGTAATAGATTTCTCCGCGACATGGTGCGGCCCTTGCCAAAAAATTGCTCCAATTATAGAGCAACTTTCCGGTGATTATGATGGTCGTGTGAACATTTACAAATGCGATGTCGATGAAAACGATGAACTAACGGCCAAATACGGAATCCGCAATGTACCAACAGTCATCTTCATGGACAAAGACGGAAACATTGTTGACAAGCATGTAGGAGTTGCTTCGAAGAAAGATTTCGTTGAAAAAATCGAAGCATTGATTTAATTATATAAAAGACAATGAGTTCTTTCGATGACGAATTGTTGCTAGACGCAGAAGAAGATGCCAAAGCGGTTGCTTATATCCGTGAACATCTGAAACGAGAACAAACTGATAAATTTACTGATGATATTCTTTACTATTTCATTGATGTTATGGTAGAATATTATGCAGATAGTGGTATTCTTGATGATGATCCTGATGCCGAGGGGTTTATAGATGTAAATCTCTATGAGGTAGCTGCATACATAGCTGAAAAGGCAAAAAAAGAAGGTGTCTGCACCGTTGACGCAGAGGAGTTGATTCCGATTGTAGAGTATTATATGGATTTTGAAGAATCCCTATAGAAAATTATTTTACATTCTTACATATAAAAGAAGTTGCATCAAATCAAGTAGATTATGCAACTTCTTTTTTATTTATAGAGTTCAATAAGAATCTTTTATCGAACAAGAACTTTTTGACCGTTAATAAGATATAATCCCGGGTTCAAATCTTTTATGCTCTCTTTAATGTTTTCTGCTTTGAGCAGTAATCTACCGGCCAATGTATAGACTTCAGTAATTTTTGATTTACATTCATAATGGGCTTTATCCACACTAGTAGTGGGTCCACTAAATTTAAAGCTATTGGCAGAATAATTACGCTCTTTAGGGAGTGCTAAAAAAGCCTTGTTGGGCGCATTAAGAAAGGAACTACCATCTTCTTGTCCCCACCAAAAGCCTAAATCCCGACAATTCGTAACATCATTCCAACTGTAGGTCAATAAGTAAAAATAATAATTCTCATCAGCAAGTCCTGAGGCATTAGTTGCTTCTTCTTTCAGGGTTCCATGGAGAAGATTATTGCCGTTTAAAACAATTCCGTCTTCATCACAAATTTCATAAACATAAATTCCACTCTTACCTCTTAAAATGATAGGTGTAAAAGCTGGAACAATGGTACCAGATGTATATCCCCAATCATAAATCAATTGATACGTTGGAGTTTCTCCCGCATTGATATTTTCTACGGTTTCTGTAACGATACCTCCAGTCAATCCTTCTGGCATAATAAAAGTATGGTCTACATAATAAGTTGAAAATCCTGCATCACTCATGGTGATATTTCCTATAGTCTGTTCCGGTTCATGATATTCGACTTCTTTGAAAAAATAAAGTTCCGACACGCCATACCCTTCTGTGTAAAGTTTAAATCCTGTAACTCCATCACTAAAAGCTAAAAAGCGAGTTTCCGGTTTCTTCATTTTTATAACAATGGCATTGGAGTTGAGTCCATCTTCCAATAACCACTCTTTATTATAACCGGAGTAATTTTTCCAGCATAAATTGTTTTCCAATCGAAATATATTCGTACCATCAATATTTAAATCAAAATAGGTACCACTACTCTTCGGAGTTATCTTTAATTTATGATAAGAAACAAGTTCTTTTGAAAGACTGCCTGAAATAATTCCATTCTTATCCGTCCCTCCAATTCCATTCATAACGTAAGTTCCTTCTGCTTTCAAATCATTAGAAGTAGCTACAATAAATTCGCCACCTAATTTAACTTCGTCCAAAGTTACTAGTTCATAAACATAAGTTTGAGCAAAAGCCATTACAGTACCTATTATCAAAGATACTATCAAAGAAATAAGACGAAAAATATTCTGTTTCATATTAAGGATTCAAGGTTAAATATTTTACCAATTTATGTCAGTCATCACTCCATTGATCAGAATTCCATCCTGAATACCTATTAGACAACTGATCGCCACATCCACTAGTACTACTATCATCAGAAGGGGTTTGATATTGCCTATCATTAGCGTTTAGAGAAGTTGCAAGAATCGGGCTTTCGCTAATCATAGATACTACCAAACTTTCTGGCTGGATATATTTTCTTTTTGCTACATTCATTTAAATTAAAATTATTATATTGAGACAAAGATAGTGCTTTTCTTGCCAAAAACAAGAAATATTGAAGAAGGATTTTACGATTTTTTTTGATTACGGCATTTATCGGCCATCTGGAATGAGTTGTGGATTGTCATCAATCCCTGGAGTTGGTTTATCGGAAGGGGGTGGAGTATCATTGTCACTTTCATTATCAGTGGGCTTACTGTCAGCCCATTCGTATGAATATAAATTTTTAAGTCCAATTGTTCTGAAGTATTCGGTAACATATCCGATTAGTATGATGCGTTTTTTGTAATTTCTTGGATGATCATAGAGATTGATTATTTCTCGTGGTACTTCATCATTATTTTTGCTTAGCTCAACGACCAGACAATTAGTTATAGAGGTTTCGCTGGGCCTATCAGCCAGTAGCATATTGCTATTGGGAGCATCGTTTGGTATGCCGAATATGGCGTGAGTGAGACTGGTCCCTCGTATGTATCCTACGATATAGCCGCTGACACAGATGAACGTATCTGTCTGGCATTTTAGTACTTGGCTGGGAAGGAGGGTGTCTCCTGTTTGTTCGGTTGGAACTTCCTCTTGGTTATTGCCTGTATCACTATTTTCTTCGTCCGGCAGTTCTATTTTTCCACAGGCTGAAGGCAGAAGAGCTAATAAAAGGAGGAAAATCGGAAGGATACGCAATGGCATGATGAGAGTAAGGATTGGTTAATGATGGTTCTCGCTGTATCGGCGAAGAGCCCCAAGCAAGGTGTTATTGTCACCTGTCAGTCCAATGGTTATTGCCAGACAGTTTTCGCATCCGGATAATGAGGAACAGTCGTGTACCTTAATACCTTGAGATGTCAGATAATTTTGCAGGGATTGTGGGTCAGTAACTTTAAGCATAAAGAAATTGGTGTCAGTGGGATAGACTTTCTGGCAGAAAGGCAACTGTTTGATGGCTGCAATAACTTTTGTACGTTCCTCAAGTTGCCATTTTACCCATTTATCTACATCAAAATGATGGCGAAGTATATTCATGCCTTCCTGAAGTGAGTTTGTTGGCAGGGGATGTGGAGGGGTGACTATGCTGACATAGTGTATAATTTCTGGATGTGCTAAAATGAATCCTATGCGAAGGGCGGCAGAGGCGAAGCCCTTGGAAAGTGAACCGACAATGATTAGATTGGGAGTTTGGGGTATTTCTTTTGCTAAAGAAGGAGTTCGGGCATAGTCGATGTAAGATTCGTCAACAATAATAAGGCCTTGAAACAGGTTGGCAAGTTTTAGAATTTCATCTTTGGCAATAAGATTACCTGTCGGGATATTGGGAGAGGTCAGAATAACGGCTTTGGTGTGTGGACCTGCTAATTTCAATACGTCTTCTGCATAAATATCGAAGTTTTCGTCAAGATGTATATGACGGCATTCAACATCGTTGATTGCTGCAATTTGATTTGTTTTTTCAGAAGACGGTTCGGGAATTATGATATTGTCACGTTGAGGGATACAGAATATGCGTATGAGTAGGTCTATGGATTGGTAAGTCCCGTTTGTCAGTGCGGTATATTCTGGCGTCAGTTGCCGCATGGCAGAGATTGCAGTTGCCATTTCCAGCTCTAATGTTTTGTCAGGATAACGGTTGTAAGGGGCATTGAAAGGACTTTCGCCTTTGTCCAGATGTAAGGTTATTGTTTCCTTTATAAGAGAACCTGTTTTTTTGCGGCGTGCGAGTGCTTGTATGTTGGGACGGACTAATGACTGTAGCGTTTTCATGAAGCAGAGTTTTTTATTCTGCTGAAAGCATGTGTTTATTTGTATTTTTGTAAGAATGTCTCGGCATTTGAGTCGCCTAGTTCTTTCGCTTTGTTGAGTTCGGTTATGGCTTGTGATTTTTTGCCTAATTCGCCGTAGGCTATGCCCAAAATTTTATGTATATTGGCTGCTTTGGGATATGTTTTCAGTAAGTTCTGGCAAGTGCTGACGGTTTCTTCAAAGAGTCCGGCACGCAGAAGTACTAATGCTTCTTCTATGCGGAAAATTGGTTCTTCTGGGGCATAGTTGATGGCTGTACGGATGTCATCGAGAGCTTGTTGGAACATACGGGCACGGAGTTCTATTTGTTCGCGCAGATAATAGAATTTGGCATTGAGATTTTTAGGGCCGATGGCTTTTTCATATTCGTTGTAGTCGGTTACGGCTCTGCGATATTCGCCAGCCTGCTCTAGCAGTTGTGCTCGGTAGAGCAGATAGGGGGCTGCATCTTGAGTATATGGTATAGGAAATTTAGATATTGTGCTGTCCATTAATGCAATGACCTTCAGACTGTCGCCTCCGGCCATCTCTAATGAACGGGCGGCATAGAACCATGCTTCTGCGCGTGCCACTTGTGACCATGACAGTGAATCGGTTGTGTTGTCGCTTGAAGCCAGTTCTACAAATTTCTGGTAGGCCTTTTGATATTCTTTTAGAGCGAAGTAGCAGCGTCCTTGTTGCAAGAGATAGTAAGGATTTGGAACCAGGGAATGGGCCTTTTCCGCTTCTTCACAGGCACGCTCGAAAGTCCATCCCTCAACAGGATGTTCTGTTGTGGCTGTTGCTCTTTTATATATTTGTTTGCTGAATTCGTTATGCACTTCGTCTGCTTTGAGAGTGGATTGCGTATTAGGGGCTTTTGTCAGAGCTGTGAGGTAGTCTTGTTCACATTTTATGTATTCTCCATGTGAAGCATAGTAATTGGCTCGGTTGGTGTAGCCTTCTGCATTTTCGGGATAAGTGTCAATGAAGTCGTTAAGGGCTGTAAGAGCAGAAACAGAGTCGCGTGTGCCTAACATGTAAATATATGTGAGAGCATCCTTTTCTTTACTTGGGAGTGCTTTGGGAATATTAATGGCACGCAAATCGGCGTTTATGGCGCTGGTTGCGGTGATGGTAAGATCGTTGGCAAAACGAGTGTCGATGGCACAGGCCAAACTGTCATCTTTTGCCTCGTTTTTTTGTACAAAGGCAATGAGTTGTCTCGTAGAGGAAACCAATGGACGTCCGAAATTTTCTTTGGTGTTGTCTACGGATACACGAAAATATTTATAATTGTCATACTCTTCTACTTTAAGAATATGCACCGTTGGCATTATTTCTTTCTTTTTAGTCGTATAGTGCATGAGATGCACTGGAGTGCCTGTGGTGACAGTTGAAGCATCAGACACTGTGAGCGCTTCAACTTTCTTTCCGCCTTCAGTGGAGAATTTTACTAAGTCATAGTTGCTGTTAGCACCTAAAATACGTTTCACTGTTAGTTTATTGCCTCTGAAGTCTGTGATCTCAGCATGTGTCGCATTCTTGAAAAGGGAATACGGAGCCAGACAGGTGCCATCTTCGTTGATGAATACTCCAGTTCCGGTATGAAGAATGTTACCCTCTAATGCGTATGTAGTTATTTTTACGATGGCTTTATAAGCATTTTTTATTTCGTCTATCTGTATTTTTCCAGTTTCAGCATATTGGAGTGCGGAGATGCTGTTAGGAATGAGCATCCAGAAGATAAGTAAAAATGGAAGTATTGTTTTTTTCATGATGATAATTCATTTGTTATGTAATGGGGATGATTTTCTTAGAGGGCTAGATGTAATAAAGATCGGGCGTTGTCAATGGCAGCTTGGGTGATTTCTGCACCGCTTAGCATCTTTGCGATTTCTTTTATGCGCTCATCGTTGTTGAGCTGATCGATATGGCTGGTCGTGTTGTTCTCATTTTCTGATTTATATACGCGGTAATGGCTGTCGCCGAGTGCAGCGATTTGTGGTAGGTGAGTAATACAGATAACCTGACAGTTTTGAGCCATTTTTTGCATGACATTGGCCATCTTTTCAGCCATTGTACCTGATACCCCTGTATCAATTTCATCGAAAATAATAGTAGGCAGATTTCTTTTGGTTGAGGTTAAGGCTTTCAATGCCAGCATAAGACGGGCTATTTCTCCGCCCGAAGCTATTTGAGTTACATCTTGTTCCGGAACGTTTTTATTGGCACTGAAAAAGAATGTAATATTATCACATCCAGAGGTTTCTGGGTGTAGACGCTGCTTGAACTCAAAGTGTAGTTTTGCATTGGGCATTCCTAAAAAGGCTATAGATTCAGAGAGTACTGAAGACGTGTGGTCGGCAGCTTTTTGTCGACTTTCAGTTAAACGTTTGGCACAAATGATAAGGCTTTTGAAAAGATTTTCCGTTTCGGCCTCTTTCTTTGCTATTATTTCATCAATCTGTTCTGTCAGGTCAAGGCGTTGCCGTAATTCTTTAATCAAATACAGCAGTTGTGAAATATTTTCAACATGATGTCTTTTCTCTAAGTCATAGATCAGTCCTAGGCGGTCATCAACAAAGGCCAGTCGTTCAGGGTCAAATTCTATACGGTCTACGGCCCTTTCCAATTCAGAGGAAATATCTTCTAATTCAATTCGTATGCTTTCCAGCCGTTCCGCCAATAAAGATGCTGTGTTGGACACTCTGGCAATTCCTTCTAACGTTTGTATGCCTTGTTTTAGACGGCTGACCGGACTTTGTTCATTATCGTTTTCCGATAAAGCATTAGCCGCTTGGAATAAGGCTTCTTTTATTTCCTCTGCGTGTCCTAATGTTTCAGACTCTTGTTCCAAGTCCTCCTGTTCTCCTTCCTGTAAATTGGCATCTACTAGTTGTTGCAGCTGAAATTGCAGATAGTCATTGTCCGTCCGGTCTTTTTCAGCTTGTGCTTTGAGTTCTTCGAGTTCTTTTCGGGCTGCAATCCATAGTTTGTAGGCTTGTTGGTATTGTTCGAATATGTTTTTATTGCCGGCTATCGTGTCTAATGTGTCTGTCAGGAACATCTCATTTCCCATCAGGAGATTCTGGTGTTGAGAATGTATGTCGATGACGGCCTGGCAGACTTCTTTGACTTTAGCTAATGATACCGGACTATCGTTGACGAACGCGCGGCTCTTTCCGGCAGCATTGACTTCTCTTCGGATGATACATTCCTCTCCATCGAAATCTATGTCGTTTTCTTCAAAGAAAGCGGACAAATCCAGTTTTTTTACATCGAATGTACCTTCTACGCAGCATTTTGAGGCACCGGTTTTGATGGCTTTGGCATCGGCACGTCCTCCAAGCAATAAGCCTAATGCTCCTAGAATGATGCTTTTCCCAGCTCCGGTTTCACCTGTTATGACAGAAAAACCTTCGGGAAAATTTATGTCTAATTTCTCGATAAGTGCGTAGTTGGAGATGTGTAAATTCTTAAGCATAGAAAAAGATTTGCTTAGTTCTTTATTTTATTCCAATAACTGCTTTGTGAAGCATTAATGGCCATGAGTGTTTCGTAAATGTTTTCTTTGTCTTTTGCTGTGCCTTTGCCTTGATAAATGCCGATAATTTCATCGCGTTTATATTCTGTGAAAAGTTGTGGCAACATACTCAAAGGTTTGTTTTCATGCGATTGTTTCAGCAAAGTTATTGCTTCTGTTACGGCTGCCCGTCCGCGGTCGGGATTTTCTGCCATAATGTCGAATCCTTCTCGGTAATATTTATAGTGCATTTTGCGAAATGTTTCCATACCGCTGTCAAGATAATCGTTAATGACAGCATAGCGATTTTTGCCGTCAGTGAAAGCTTTCCAACCTTTGGCCGAAATGGTGAGACTTTGGGCATTGTTGACAATGGTTTGTGCCATACGTAACATTTCCGTACCACCGGAAGGTGCCATAGTGTCCATATCTAATCCAATGATGAGATAAGCGTAATAGGCTATCATGGCGGTCAGGTCGTTGTCTATGACATCAGCCCGAAAGTCGAGCTTGTCAAATTCTTGAAAGGTGAAATTGAAATTGCCGTCCTGTGTACTGAAAACTGTAGAGGTGTAGTTGGAATTGAAGACGGGGCGTGTGCTTTGTACAATGAGTTTGCATTCCATTAGGTTCTTGCTTTCATCGTGCTTTGTTACAGTAATGTTGAATGTGCAGTTGATGCGCTCGTTGCGTTTGTATTGCATGTTTGTCCATTGCCTGTCGTTGAGCAGTTCTGCCAATTGCGTTTCCAGATTTTCAAAGACCCCCACACTCGTTCCCTGCACCTGTTGATGATTGACGGTAACACGTGCATTAAGTTCCTGTGCCTGTGTTGTTCGGATGAAGCAGGCAGATAGGAGTATGAAGCCGATGAAGGCTGTCAGTCGTAGAGCTTGCATAAGCAGTCGATGATGTCGCGGGCAACTTCCCGTTTAGACTTGAGCGGGAATGCTGTTTCTTTGTCGTGTGAGATGATTGTTATTTTATTGGTTTCATGTGCAAAACCCGCCCCCTTGTCATTGAGGGAGTTAAGTACTATAAAATCTAATTTTTTATTTTCCAGTTTGCGTTGTGCGTTGGCACGCTCATCTGTTGTTTCCAGTGCAAACCCCACCAGTTTTTGTTTGTCACTTTTCATGTTTCCTAATGCCGCGGCTATATCCTGAGTGGGATGTAACTGAAGTGTCAGGTTTTCTTTTCCCCGTTTCATTTTCTCTTGGGCTTGTGTAGCTGGGGCGAAATCTGCCACGGCTGCACATAGTATGGCTGCATCGGCTGTTTTGAACGCCTCCGTTGCGGCTCCAAACATTTCTGCCGCGCTTTCTACATCGGTGCGGTTAATACGGGGATGGTTGACTGTGAGGTTTACAGGACCGGTTATCAGTTCAACATCGGCACCTTCGTCTGCGCAGGCTTCAGCTAATGCGAATCCCATTTTGCCACTGGAATAGTTGCCGATGAAACGTACCGGGTCTATACGTTCATAAGTCGGTCCGGCCGTTATGACTACGTGTTTACCCGATAATCGGCCAGATTGGGAAAAGAAGCCGTTTATCACGTTGAAAATGTTTTCCGGTTCTTCCATTCTTCCCTTTCCAACTAAGTGACTGGCCAATTCTCCAGTGGCTGGTTCGATAATGATGTTGCCGTAGTTGCGCAGGCGGTTAAGATTGGCTTGCGTGGAAGGATGAGCATACATGTCCAAGTCCATGGCTGGTGCTACAAAGACAGGCGCTTTCATCGATAGATAGGTTGTTATAAGCATGTTGTCGGCCACGCCGGCTGCCATTTTACCTATAGTGGCTGCTGTGGCTGGTGCTATGATCATGGCATCAGCCCATAACCCCAGGTCTACATGGCTGTGCCATGAGCCGTCACGTTGGGCAAAGAACTCGCTGATGACGGGTTTTGAAGTCAGGGCAGACAATGTTACCGGAGTGATGAATTCTTTTCCGGCCGGGGTGATGACGGTTTGTACTTCGGCGCCAGCCTTGATGAGTAAACGTATGAGCGTACAGGACTTATAGGCGGCTATACTGCCGGTTATGCCAAGCACAATGTGGCGGCCCTTCAGTGGTGGCAGAAGATTGGTGAGAGGGGAAGGTTTTTCTTGTACCATTTGTGTTTTTTCAGAGGCCCATCTGGAGTTTCAGACGCATGAATGTTTGTTTGGTGTTTTGGGTAAAGTCGCCTTGCATGATCCATGCAAAATATCCGGGGTCGCGTTGTAGGACTTCGCGTACGGCCCGGCCGCGATATTTCCCGAAGTTGATGACCGGTTCTTTTTGCTCATTGAGTACAATACGTCCCGCCAGATCCACGTTGTTGTTGCGGCGTGAAAACTCTGCCAAGAATCCGATGTCGTTATGCAACTCATCTGTATAACGGTCGAGCTGGCTTTGCAATACCTCATAAGTGGCCCGTGTGTCGGCCAGTGCGGTGTGTGCGTCCTCCAAGTCTTTGTTGCAATAGAATTTATAGGCGGCAGAGAGGTTACGTTTCTCCATTTTGTGGTAGATGGTCTGTACGTCAACGAACCGGCAACCTGAAATGTCGAAATTGACTCCTGCGCGGATGAATTCTTCCACAAGGAGGGGGATGTCGAAATGGTTGGAGTTAAAGCCGGCTATGTCGCAGTCTTTGAACATTGCAGCCAGTTCTTCGGCTTTCTCTTTGAATTTCGGGCAGTCGGCAACGTCTTCGTCTTTGATGCCGTTTACGGCTGTTGCTTCTTCCGAAATGTGTATGCCGGGGTTGAAACGCAGCGTTTGTGATTCCTCATTGCCGTTTGGGTGGACTTTGATGAAACACAGTTCTACGATGCGGTCGGTTGCGGTGTTGAGCCCTGTTGCTTCTATGTCGAAGAAAACGATGGGGCGGTTGAGTTGGAGTTTCATTGGAAAGAGTTTATGTCGGTGGGTGGTCGTTTGGAATGTGACCGCCCACCGGCAGTGATTGTCAGTCGTTCAGCATCATGGGCATGAGCAGCATGAGCACGCTGCTGTTTTCCGGTTGTACGGCCGGCAGTATGAGGCCGGCCCGGCTGGAGTCTGCCAGTTTGATGATAATTTCTTCGCTGTCGATGTTGCCGAGCAGTTCAAGCAGGAAAGTGCCTTTGAAACCGATGCTCATAGGCATGCCGTTGTAGTCGCAGAGCAGGGCTTCTTCAGCGGACATTGAAAAGTCTATATCCTGGCTTGATACAGTCATTTTTCCAGGATCAAGACGCAATTTTATAAGGGAACTGTTGACGCTGGAGAATACCTGTACGCGGCGCAGAGCGCTCAGCATGGCTGCCCGGTTCACGGTTACTTCATTGGGGTTGTTTTGCGGAATGACACTGTTGTAGTTGGGGTAGCGGCCTTCGATGAGGCGGCAGTTCATTTTGTAACTTTCGGTGGAGATGACGGCATTGCGGCTGCCAAATCGGATAACTGTGTCTCCTTCCTCTTTTTGCAGTATGTTGCGTACAAGGGTGGCGGGTTTTTTGGGGAGGATGAAAGAGCCTGCAGATGAAATGCCGATGCCATTGAGCGTGCTCAAGGCCAATTTGTGGCCATCGCTGGCAACTACTGTTACTTGGCTTTCGGCAATGTCGAAGTAGATGCCGTTCATTACCGGTCTTAAGGTGTCGTCGGCTGTGGCAAAGAGGGCGCGTCCCAAACCTGACAGCAGCACTGGCACCGGCATACTGAGTTGGGCGGCCTGTTCATCGTCGGCTGGCGGCTGGGGATATTCATCGGCTGGCTGGCCCATGAAATTGTATTTCCCGTTTTGATATTCCACAGTGATTTCCAGTGTGTTGTCGTTGACATAGAAATCGAGTGGTTGTTCAGGAATTTCCTTCATTGCGTCCTGAATCGTTTTGGCGCCTACAGCAAAAGAGATGTCTGCATCGTTTTCCACTAGGTCTACCCATGTGGTAAGCGTTGTTTCGTTGTCGGAAGCCGTCAGTGTGAGCCGACCGTTTTTGATTTCGAACAGGAAACAGTCCAGAATGGGCAGATTGTTTTTCGAGGCGATGGCGCGTCCGATGATTTGCAGGCGCGATGACAAGGTTGAACTGGAGATTACAAATTTCATATAGTGTTGTTTTTATAGTTTCAGCACGTGGATGCAGGCCTTTTTTGAAAGGTGTGTTCCGACTGACAAAGATACGAAAATATAAAATATTTGCGGTCTTTTTATCTGCCAAAAAAAGAGATGTCAACTCTAGGAGCTGTTTCTCTGAATCCTTGCTGTTGGTGAGATTGCCCGTTTTAACATTTCTTGCTTTTGGAGTGGAAATGTTGTATCTTTGTAACAGCGAAGCGGGCAGTCTCTGGAAGATTGCCCGCTTTTACGTTGTTTTCAGGTGATTTTTCTGTCAGAAATGTTGTTTTTAGAGTTCAAAAAGCATTACTTGGAATTTAAAAACCAATACTTGGAGTTTAAATTCGAATACGGATTTTGGTGATTTTAATATTTGCCACCTGTTTTTTGATGGTGGAAGATGTTTCTAAAGGTTAAAAATGTTAATGCTGGAAGTGCCGTGATGTCTCTTTAATACGTTCTGAGTGATTGTGTGAGAAGTCCGGTGAAATGCTTTAATGGCTGACTGCCGGCGTGGATTTGTCAGGAAGTGGGGAGTAGAGGGATTGTCGGTTTATGGGTTATGAGATGGCTGAGAAGTTGGTCCGGCGCTCAGTCATTACTTTCAGCTGGCGCCAGATGACGGCGTTTTGCGATAGCTGCTCGTAGGGGTCTTGTTGGAGTGTCTTTGCGGCAGCTTCGCGACAAACGGCCATGAGTTCGTTGTCACGCACAACATCTGCTATCTTCAGTTCAAAGGGCAGGCCGCTTTGGGCTGTTCCCTGCAAATCGCCGGGGCCGCGCAGCCGTAAGTCTTCTTCGGCTATGAGAAATCCGTCAGTTGTTTCGGTCATGATGCCGATGCGCCGTCGGGTGTTGTCGGAAAGCCGGCCTTGTGTGACCAGAATGCAGTAGCTGCGGTCGGCTCCCCGCCCGACTCTTCCGCGCAACTGGTGGAGCTGTGAAAGGCCGAAGCGGTCGGCGTTCTGTATAACCATGACGGTGGCGTTGGGTACGTTGACACCGACTTCTATGACTGTAGTTGATACTAAAATCTGTGTGTCCCCATGGCTGAAAGCCTGCATGGCAGCCTCTTTTTCTACCGGTTGCATACGGCCGTGAACACGTCCTACGGAGTATCCAGGAAATGCGGAGCAAATGTGTCCATAGCCGTTTTCCAGGTCTTGCAGGTCTATTTTTTCGCTTTCGGCTATGAGGGGGTATACCACATAAACCTGTCTGCCGGCAGCCAGTTGCCGGCGTATGCCTTCATAGAGTTGAGGAGTGTCGTTGATGGTGTAGTGGAGGGTTTCCACTGGCTTTCGGCCGGGGGGCAGTTCGTTGATGACTGATACTTCCAAGTCGCCGTAAACTGTCATGGCTAATGTACGGGGGATTGGCGTGGCGGTCATGACGAGTATGTGTGGCGGACGTACGTTTTTGTTCCAGAGTTTTGCTCGCTGCTTCACTCCAAAACGGTGTTGCTCGTCAATGATGGCCAGGCCCAGATTACGGAATTTTACTGTGGGTTCAATGAGGGCGTGTGTCCCTACTAGGAGGTGTATTTCACCGTTGGCGGTGCGTTCGAGAATGTCGCGCCGTTTGCTGCCGGTTACGTTTCCTGTCAGCAACTCAACCACAACGGGAAGATCCTTCAGCTGGCGGCGCAACGTGGATAGGTGCTGTTCTGCCAGAATTTCTGTAGGAGCCATCAGGCAAGTTTGGTAGCCGTTGTCGAGGGCTATTAGGGAAACCATCAGTGCAACCATTGTTTTGCCGCTCCCAACGTCTCCCTGTAAAAGACGGTTCATTTGTCGGCCGGTGTTGAGGTCGCGCCTGATTTCTTTGATGACGCGTTTTTGGGCGCCGGTGAGTGGAAACGGCAGGCATTCGGTGTAGAATGTGTTGAACAGGTCGCCTATTTGTGGAAATGTGAAACCGGCGTAGTTGAGGCGGCGGTTTTTTGCGTAGCGGAGTATGTCTATCTGCAAATAGAAAAGTTCTTCGAATTTAAGACGGCGGCGTGCCGGTGGCAGTGCTTCTGACGATGCTGGGAAATGGACTGTCCGGAGAGCTTCATGCAAAGGCATGAGGTTGTGTTCGGCGATAATATGATGGGGCAGGGTTTCTTCCGTCTTTTCTCCGATGGCAAGAAATGCGTTGTGTATAATTTCGGAAATGAGGCGTGAAGTGAAATAGTTACGCTTCATCTTTTCCGTAGTGTGATAGTAGGGTTGCAGGCCGCTGGTGAAATGGGGCAGGAGAGCCGGTACTTTGTTGCAGTTGTCTGTTCCGCTGTTGCCGGTTTGCAGAACGTCTAATTCCGGATGGGTGAAAGAAAAACGGCCGTTAAAAGTTGATGGTTTTCCAAACAGCAGATAGGTTTGGTCAACACGCAAAGTCTGTTGCAGGCGTTTTATGGAATTGAACCATACCAGATCGACATAGCCGGTGCCGTCGGTAAAAGTAGCCACCAAGTGCAATTTCCGGCCGAAGCCTTCTGTCTCCAGATTGATGATATGTCCTTTCAATTGTACGTAAGGCATATCTTCTTGTAAACGGTTGATGGTATGTATAACCGTCCGGTCGATGTATTTGTAAGGAAAAGTATATAATAAGTCGCGCACGGTGAAAATCTTGAACTCATCACCGAGTGTTTTTGCGCGGGCTGGCCCCACTCCCTTGAGGTATTTTATGTTTTGTGAGAGGATATCCAATGTCTTCCTTTTCAGAAGTGGCGGATGCCTTTTATATAAAGATGTGTGTGGAAGTTTCAGTCTCTTTCTTCTGTGATATGCATCAGCATGTCATTCTTGACTTTCATAATAGCATCTTTATTGACAAAACGTGCAGCTATAGTGAAAGCGAAGTCAACAGCAGCGGCCGGCCCCTTTGCTGTAATGATATTGTTGTCCTCTACAACATAATCTTCTACGATTTTTGCGCCTGTGAGATGGCTTTCAAAGCCGGGATAGCAAGTGGCTCGTCGTCCTTCGAGAATGCCTAGCCGGCCAATAATCATAGGAGCTGCACAGATGGCGGCAATAAGTTTGCCTCTTTTGTTATGGGTTATGAGCATTTTGCGCAAGCCTTCATAAATCATAAGGTTTTTAGCTCCTGGCATTCCGCCCGGTAGTATGAGGCCTTCACTTTGTTCAATGACGGAACGGCGAAAAAGGCTGTCGGCCATGATAGGAATGTTGTGTGCGCCGTGTATGAGACGTTTGCCTGTGATACTGACAGTTGTAACTTCAAGTCCTAAGCGGCGTAAAATATCCAGTGTGGTGAGTGCTTCGATTTCTTCGAAACCTTCAGCAAGGAATAGACTTAACATAATTCAGTTTGAAAATGTAACGTGAAGTGATGAAATGTAAATTTAAGGAATATCAATTGTTCAGACAAGCTAAATAGCGGCAAATGGTATCTTCCAGTCCGTAATAAAGTGCATCGCAGATCAGTGCGTGTCCGATGCTGACTTCATCAGTCCAGGGAATCATTTCGTGAAAGTAGGTCAGATTTTCCAGACTAAGGTCATGTCCGGCGTTTAATCCTAATCCCAACTTGCGGCAAACTTTAGCTGTTTCGATGAATGGAGTGATAGCCTTTTTCTTGTCTGTATGAAATCCGGCGGCATAGGGTTCCGTATACATTTCTATACGGTCGGCTCCGATTTTGGCTGCGGCTTCTGCCATGGCCGGTATGGGATTGATGAAGATTGAAGTTCGGATGCCATGGCTTTTGAACAGGTGGATGGTTTCACTCAGGAAGTTTTCGTAGGTCGGTATGTCCCATCCGTGATTGGAGGTGATTTGTCCGGGAGCATCTGGTACCAGAGTAACCTGAGCAGGCTTTACCTCTGTCACCAATTCACAGAAATCTGCACTCGGGAATCCTTCAATATTGAATTCTGTACTAAGTTCCGGTTTTATGTGACGTACATCCTGATAGCGAATATGGCGTTCGTCTGGGCGCGGGTGCACAGTGATGCCTTGTGCTCCAAAACGTTCGCAGTCAAGTGCTACTGTTATGATATTAGGGTTATTGCCCCCTCGTGCATTACGTAAAGTGGCAATTTTGTTTATATTTACACTTAACTTTGTCATGTCAGAGTATTTTCGTATGAAAAATAATAACTAATTTTGCTCGGCAGGCGTGGAATTTTATATTTTCATTCTTAGAACTTGGTGATGATGCACTCTGCTTTTGTTGGGTGCGTTTTATGCCGGTCGATATTAAGTCTGTACAAAATTACTAAAAGTTTCCGTCTTGTCATTATCTAGATTTTATATTTAGCAAAAATAAACATATCGCATACTAAGCAAAAATGAGGCATAATATAAGCTTTCCGGTGTTTTCGCCAATAGGGAAAGTTGATATGTCTGTTTATTTTGAGGAGCGATAGGTGAAACTGTTTTCATCCTTATATTATAAGAGAATATGAAAGTTGCATTGTACGGAAATGTCTATCAGACGAAAAAAAATATTTATGTGGAGGCTGTGTTGAGAAAATTGCAGCAACTCAAAGCAGATATTTGCATAGAACCTGAATTTGCCGGTTTTATAAAGGAGCGTTTGAAAATATCGACAGAGCATGCAACGACGGATACTGATGCCATATCTCCGGATTTAGCGATATCAATGGGAGGAGATGGCACTTTTCTCAACACTGCGGCCCGTATAGGCGAAAGAGGTATCCCCATATTAGGTATCAATACCGGACGGTTGGGCTTTTTGGCTGATGTTTCTCCGGATTTTATTGATAGTGCCCTTGATGCGGTTTGGCGTGGGGAGTATAATGTGGAACAGCGTGCAGTCATTGCCGTCAGTAAGGATGGCAAACCACTTGGAGGATATCCCTATGCCCTTAATGAGGTTGCAGTGTTGAAACATGACAATTCTTCGCTCATTGAGATCAAGACATGTATTGACGGTGCTTTGCTGACTAATTATATGGCCGATGGTCTTATTGTGTGTACGCCGACCGGTTCTACCGGTTATTCTCTTAGTGTTGGAGGTCCTATAATAGTGCCGCGGTCAGGTACTTTTTGTATATCTGCTGTTGCACCCCATAGTTTGAGTACACGGCCGGTTATTCTTTGCGATGATGTGGAAATCTCGCTTGAAGTGCACAGCCGTAGCCGGAATTTTCTTATATCCGTAGACGGACGAAGTGAGAGCTTCCCAGACGGAACGGTTATAACATTACGCCGTGCGCCTTATACTATAGGAGTGATGAAGATTAAGCATAAGAATTTTTTTGAAACCTTGCGCGATAAAATGATGTGGGGGGCAGACCAGAGGTTCTAAGCTCTGGTGCCGGTAGTTTTTATTATGTTTTAAATAGAATTATAGTGTCGGTTTTATCAAGGAAAAGCAGGGCGTCCTTTAGCGGCGTACCGCAACTAGCCGTTTGGTTATGGGGAGTATGGAAAGGTTATCGTATGCAGGCTTTTCTTAATATGTTGATAGGTTGCCTTACCGTTTTGTCGGACTTGGCTTTTGTTTGGGCAACGAAAATGTCTATTGACATTGCTACAGGTGTGAATACATCCATGTCCTTGCATACGTCCATTCCTTTGCTTGTCAGTATTATAGTGCTGCAAATATTGCTGGGGATAGCCTCTAGGTGGGTCAAAGCCATGCTGGGGGTTAAAGCTCAAAATAATATGCGCCAAAAACTTTTGGGCCGTCTGCTTGCGTGCCGGTGGAAAAGGCTGAGAAGTTTTCATACCGGTAATCTCCTTAACCGCATGGAGCGGGATGTGACAGATGTCATTACGTTTCTTACAGAAAGCATTCCTGCTTTGGCGAATACCTTCTTGAAATTTATAGGTTCGTTTGTATTCCTGTTTCTGATGGACAGGACATTGGCCTGTGTAATTGTTTTGATCATACCGTTCTTCATTGTCTGCAGCAGGCTTTATGTGAGGAAAATGCGTCGCCTCACGCATGAAATCCGTGAAACGGAAAGCCGTGTGCAGACTACGATTCAGGAAGGATTGCAACATACACTGGTGATAAAAACTTTGGAACAGGCCAGCAATATGGTCGGACGCCTGAAAAAACTTCAGGCTCAGTTGCATTCGATGGTTATTGGAAAAACAAAGTATGCTACGGTGTCATCTGTCATTATGAATGCCGGTTTTGCTGCGGGATATCTGGTAGCGTTCATTTGGGGAGTGACAAATCTGGAGCAAGGACTCATCACTTATGGTATGTTGATAGCCTTTGTGCAGTTGGTCGGGCAAATTCAAGAACCTGTCCGTACATTCTCAAAGTTTGTTCCGGTATTTATTACGGCTTTTACGGCATCTGAACGTCTAATGGAACTTGAGCGTATTCCCTGTGAAGAGCAAAACGAACCGCAGCGCTTTTGTACTAGAAGCATTGGCATACGTTTTTCCGATGTGTCATTTTCCTATGCACGGGACAGCCGTCTTATTTTCGATAACTTCTCTTACGACTTCCCTCCGGGGAGTATAACAGCTATTCTTGGTGAGACAGGTTCCGGTAAAACCACTCTCATACGTATGATGCTGGCTTTGTTGACTCCTGCAAGTGGTGATATCGGGCTTTATGCCTCAGAAGAGGAAACGACTTATAGAGTCTCGCCGGCTACCAGATGTAATTTTTCATATGTGCCTCAAGGCAATACGCTTCTGAGCGGTACTATTCTGGAAAATCTTCAAATGGGCAATCCTCAAGCCAGCCGTGAGGAAATGAAGCAGGCACTCCAAATGGCCGGAGCTGACTTTGTTGAGAGTTTGCCTAAAGGCATTGACACCGTTTGTGGTGAAATGGGAGAGGGGCTTTCCGAAGGGCAGGCACAGCGTATAGCCATTGCGCGTGCGTTGCTTCGGCCGGCTCCGGTTCTTTTGCTCGATGAGGCGACATCGTCACTTGATGCGGCCACCGAGCAGACGGTGATACGCAATATCGTTTCGATGAACACAGGACGTACATTGATTTTTATCACCCATCGTCCGGAGGTTCTGAAGTATGCCACTCAAAAACTTTACGTATAACCGTATGGTCTTCTGTATGGTCCTGCTGCCCTTTATTGCCGTTTCCTGCATCTCGATAGCCGATGAGGTGAGATGGTTCTTGTCTTCTTAGTAAATTCCAGTCAAGAGTAATGGTGTTATGCGCTATGGGATTGATAGTGCTGCTGAATGGTGATTTTTTGTTGAAAATAGGACTTTAACATTTTTAACCTTCCGTTACATTTCGATGTGTTAAAATATAGGTTTAAAGTAATGGTGAGAAAAAAGTCCGTATCGAAATTTTAACACGAATACTTGGAGTTTTAACTGCAATACGGGGATTTTTCAGGAAAAACAGGGCGGAAAATGATTGGAATATGTCTGAAAAACATAGAAAAAGCGGGACCTCCTCATGCAAGGCCCCGCTTCGCTGTTACAAATATACGACTTTTTTTCGCCGAAAGCAAATAGTGTTAAAATGTTGTCCTGTTTTGTGTGTATTGTATATATAATTGATTTTTAAAATCTTATGTGTTTTTTTTCTGTGGTAAGTTTTTACCGATATAATTCTTTCAGTTTTTCCTGACTTCGGAATACGGAAAATGTTATTCTTACACTTTTTGTTTTTCCTCATCGGTTCAGTTTATTCTGCTTCATCCCTCCAATATGGAGGTTACCTGAAAAGTAATTTCAAAAAAATATAAATTCATTTGGCTGATATATAAAAAACATGTAACTTTGCACTCGCAAAACGGAAAGGCCATTTGCACTCTTAGCTCAGTTGGTAGAGCAACTGACTCTTAATCAGTGGGTCCAGGGT
>NZ_BEWW01000258.1 GCF_002933955.1 Prevotella sp. MGM2 | reverse complement strand
AATTCCGGCTGAAAAACACTGAAAAAGCGGGACTTCCCATAAGGAAGTCCCGCCCCGCTGTTACAAAGATACGATATTTTCCGGCGGAAAGCAAGAAGTGTTAAAATCGTAACAGGCCACAGTCGGCTGTTTTATGGGCACTTTTTGCTTTTTGGAAAAAGGATAATGGCTTTTTCCAAAAAAAATGTAACTTTGCCCTCATAATTAATCATATTGCAAAACCGGAAACCCTTGAAACGGGCGGTTTAAAAATTCATGCTTATGAAAAACAAACACATCCGTGTCAATGTCCGTTCGCTCCGCCAATGGATGGAGGAGGAAAGGCTTGACGCTTTCATCGTACCTTCCATCGATCCGCATAATAGCGAATATCTGGCCGACCACTGGAAAACCCGACAGTGGATCACAGGCTTCACAGGCTCGGCAGGTACGGCTGTCATCACCGCTAAGGGAGCGGCCCTCTGGACGGACTCACGCTATTTCCTGCAGGCGGAGGAACAACTCGAAGGCACACCGTTTGAGCTGATGCGCGAGGGGGTGCCGCAAACGCCCTCCATTGCCGACTGGCTGGACCAACAACTGACGGACGAACGGCGTGTGGGCTATTACGGCGAACTGATGACGCAGGAACTGCTCGACGACATCTTTGGCGGACATGAGCAGGATTTCATACTCAAAGCCACGGAGGGCGATCCTTTCCGTTACATCTGGCACGACCGTCCCGGTATGCCGGCCGGAACGGTAACCATTGTCCCCGACGACATAGCCGGCATGCCGGCCGAAGCCAAGTTGAGGAAAATTTTCGAGATGGGGCGTGAGGCGTGTCCCGAGGCTACCATATTCGTGCTTAACGACCTTTCCGAGATAGCCTGGGCGCTCAATCTGCGCGGATGCGACATCCAATACAATCCGGTGTTTGTGGGGTATCTCATGGTGAGCCGCCAACGATCCACCCTCTTTACCGATCTCGACCGCCTGTCGCCGGAAATCAGAGCTTATCTGGGGAGGATATCCGTTAGCGTGAAGCGTTATAAAGGATGGAAAAATTTCATTGAGGACGCTGCACACGGCGAGGTTTTTGCCTTTCCGCGCACGATGAACTTATGTATGGTGAAACAATGCCGGACGTACCGCATGAACTACCGTTTCATCGACTGGCAGGTACCCCTGCTGCGCGCCGTGAAGACACCGGCCGAGCAGGCCGGCTTCCGCCGCGCCATGGAACTCGACGGGGTGGCCATGGTGCGTTTCCTGCGCCGACTCGAAATAGCTCTTGCAGCTGGCGAGAGCATCACCGAAACCGGTGTGGACGAACTCCTCACGGCCCTGCGCGCCGAAGAGCCGGAATTTAAAGGGCTGAGCTTCGCCACCATAGCCGGCTATGGCCCCCACGGCGCCATCGTCCACTACGAGGCTACGCCCGAGAGCGCCGCCTTACTCCGGCCCGAAGGGCTTCTGCTGCTCGACAGCGGGGCGCATTATAGTTGCGGAACAACGGACATCACGCGTACCATCGCCCTCGGACCGGTAAGTCAGGAAGAGCGGCGCGCCTACACTCTTGTACTCAAAGGACACATCGCCCTGTCGCGTTGTCGTTTTCCTCAGGGCACGACAGGCATACAGCTTGACTTGGCGGCACGCTATGCCATGTGGCAGGCAGGATATGATTACGGACACGGAACAGGACACGGCGTAGGATGCCGGCTGTGCGTGCACGAAGGACCGCAGCAGATACGCAAGAATCTGCGTGCCTGTACGGCCGTGCCATTCCTTCCCGGCATGACAATTACCGATGAGCCGGGCATTTACGTAGCCGGACATTTCGGCGTGCGCATAGAAAATACACTCCTCACCGTAGAGGACGGCGAAACGGATTACGGCCGCTTCTACCGCTTTGAGCCGCTCACGCTCTGTCCTATCGACACAGCGCCCGTCGACCTCACGATGCTCTCGGCTGAAGAGATAAAGTGGCTCAACGACTACCACGCCACCGTGCGCCGGCGCCTCGAACCGCTCTTGGCCGATCCGGCCGACAAGGCATGGCTCCATAAGGCCACTATGCCGTTGTGAAAGGCACTTCCCTCTTGACTCTAATTTCTAAAAAGACATACAACGATATGGAAATAAGAACATCTCATCTCCTCCTGCGGCGGCTGCCCATGAGGCTGGAGGCCGCAGGCATACTGGCGGTACAGGTGATATTGGCTGTGGCCGCCGTCATCTTCACACTCTACACCACCGTAATTCATTATGAAGTGACTCTGAGTGGTAACTATGAAGAGCAGTTGGCAGTAGAGCAACTCAAAAACTTTGCACCGGCCTGGTTTTACATTTGGGTGAAATATCTGGCTTATGTTGCCGTTGCCTGCATTCTTCACACTGCTGTCAAGAACAGTCTTCCGCATCTGAAACGGCTCTCCGGATTGTTTTTTCTCATTGCATGTGCTCTCGTTGTATTATGGCCGGCAGCCGATGCCTTTCCCGGAATGCCCTCGCTCACAGGCATGGGGATGGTGTCGCTCATTGTCCGTTGTCTGGCCATAATAGTTACCATAGCGGAAGTGGTCGTGGCCATGCTTCTCGGCCTTAAAATCAGAAAAAATGCCGCGGGATACCTCAAAACTTACGGCTTTTTACTTGCTTTTCTGCCGCTCCTTGCCGAATTGTCTACATTGGCTTGGTATGCCGGCTCAGCCTTTGCAGACGTGCTCTTCTACGGTTGCATACCGGCGGCGGTGTGCGAAACGTTTTTTCTGACAACCTCATTCTTTGCATTCAAACCGTCAGAAACAAAAAACGACCGTACATTCATTCCGGCATTCGTAATGGCTGCGCTCTCTGCAGTGGTTGCCTTAGGCATCTATTTCTCCCTCTCAAGTTCGGCCATAGAAATAGGCGATGCGGAAACCGAGGAATTATCTGCCGATGACCAGATACAGGGAGAAGAAGACAGCTACGATCCCGAAGCCGGCTATTCCGACGGTACGCAACTGCCGGCGGACAGTATGGAAGCAGGCGACGGAACTTCTGGAAACGATAACATGGGCAGTAACACTGTGGACGGCAGTAAGGCCGCTCCCGTCGATGCCGACAACCTGCCGGAAGGCGATCTCAGCGTAGAACAATAATCACATCCGCTACTGCAGATGTACTCTGCTCCGGCAGTTGTATACTCGTCATTATGCGTCCGGCTATTGAAATAAATAAGACGAAAAACAAAACGACGGTGAAAAACACCGTCGTTTTGTTTTTCGTCTCTTATCCGTATGCGGACTTCTGCACCGTCTGGTGGCAAAACATATTTTGGTAGTTCTCCACGAACTGATGCGGCGTCACTTCTTTATATGCTTCTTGTCTTCGGCAATATCAAAGGATTTGCTCACATCCTTGCCACGATAGCCAATAGTGATAGAGCCACCTCTCTCCTTGGAATAACTGAAATATCTCACATAACCGTTCCCCTCATATCCGGCAGCCTTGAGGGCTTCCTGGCAGTAAGTGTCATAATTATCAATGTAAGGTTTGAAATCAGCATAAGTAGTGATCATGTCCTTATACTTGTCATATCCTTCAATCACCTCCGTACCGGCAAAATCGGTAATGGTCACCTCTTCCGTCTTGTAGGAATTACGCATATCTTTATTATCGAACCAGAAATATCTCTTTATCAGATTCTTGTCGGCCGGATCGATAATCACAGCCGATATGTCGTTTTTGATATCTGTCGTATCGTCAGCAGAATGCGACATATTGATTTCTATAATTTCTGCCTTATCGGCTGTCGTTCCGGCATATTGGAAAATCTGATCGAGGTCCTGGCTGATTTTTTCCGCGCTGGAAAGAAAATCTTTTGATACTTCTTCTTGTGTTTTGATAACGAAACTACAGGCTGTGGCAACGGAAAGCAACAATGCCACTACTGATGATAGAAATACAATCTTTTTCATAAACTTTTGTAATTAAATGAATAAATAATTTTCAAGGGCAAAGATAGAAATATATTATTAAAAACCGACCGATCAGTCGGTTTTTAATGAGGGGAATAGTTCCTTTTATTGTTAAAAGGAGGGGTTGAGCCTGAGAATCTGTCGAAAATAATAGAAAATATGTCGTAATGAAGGAAGATATACGGCAAATATAAAGTGAATGTATGGCAAAAGATTGAGGGTACGCGACTATCGGTATGAGATGTATTGTGAGCGATAGGTGATGTATTGTGAACGGTAGGTGATGTATTGTGGGTGGGACGGGGTGTGCTGTGAGTGAAATGAGGCGTATTGTGAGTGGAATGATATGTATTGTGATGGAAACGGGACCTATTATAGGTGGAACGGAATGCGCGATAAAGGGCAGGGGATATTTGGGCGATCGTATATAGATTATGGCGAATGGCAGGAGAATGTGTTAACGGCCACGAAGATTACTTACTGTCAGGCTTTGATGCGCTCGTATATATATTCAAACGAACGTTTGAGCTCGTCGACGTTGAGTCCGGTGGAAAATGATTTCATGAAGGACATGCCTAGGTAAACGTTGTTGAACATATCGGCGGTTTGTTCGATGTCTGTGTCAGGCTTGAGCTCGCCGCTCTCTATTGCCGCCGCCACGGCATGTCGCCAACTTGTCAGAAAGCGTTGCCAGAAAACTTGTATCCGTACATCGGCTCCGGGGTAGTAGTGGAGGATTTGCGGCATGAAGGAAAAGAAATTGGAGAAAGCCGTCCGTCCTGTTTGCTCCGGGGATTCGGATTTTTTGAGTATGGTAACGTACCACTCCATGGTATGCCGCACATTCTCTAGGAAGTTGTCGAGAAATTCGGCGAAGGTCGCTGCTGGTGTGAACTTGGCGTCTGCGTCGTGTACATTGAAGACGTAACGGTCTACTACGGCCATGAAAAGTTCCTGCTTGGTGCGGTAATAATATGACATGCCGGCTTTGGATAATCCGATGGCTCGGGTGAGCATGGTATAGCTTACTTTTTCGTAGTTGTGTTGCATGAATAGGACAAAGGCGTCCTGCAGAAGTTTTTCACGGGTTATTTTCATTGTTCCTGCTTGTTTTTTTCTTTATTCGGGGAATGTGTGCGGGACACCTGTATAAGGTGCCGTTTCTTTTCTGGGCGGGCGTTTTCCACGGCTGGCTGTTCGGGGTTCAATGACTGGTGGGGTGATTGTAACCCTGGTTATATTTATGAGCCGGGGGCTTTTTCTGAAAAACCGCCCCGCACGCAAAAGGCATACGGGGCGGTTTGACGGTTTTATTGTGTCAGATTGAAATCGGACAATCAGAGCTGAGGACCAGCTGCTACGAGAGCCTTGCCGGCTTCGTTGCCTTGGTACTTCACGAAGTTCTTGATGAAGCGTCCTGCGAGGTCTTTGGCCTTTTCTTCCCACTGTGCTGCGTCAGCATAAGTGTCGCGCGGATCGAGGATGGCGGGGTTTACACCAGGGAGTTCCGTAGGAACAACGAAGTTGAAGTAAGGAACGGTCTTAGTAGGAGCCTTGTCGATAGAGCCGTCAAGGATGGCGTCGATGATGCCGCGTGTGTCGCGGATGGAGATGCGCTTGCCTGTTCCGTTCCAGCCGGTGTTGACGAGATATGCCTTGGCACCGTTCTTCTCCATCTTCTTAACGAGTTCTTCGGCATACTTCGTGGGGTGAAGTTCGAGGAATGCCTGACCGAAGCAAGCGGAGAAGGTGGGGGTGGGCTCGGTGATGCCGCGCTCCGTACCTGCCAACTTGGCGGTGAAGCCGGAGAGGAAGTAGTACTGAGCCTGAGCGGAGTTGAGGATAGATACGGGAGGCAGAACGCCGAAGGCATCTGCAGAGAGGAAGATTACCTGCTTTGCTGCGGGACCCTTGCTGATGGGCTTCACGATGTTCTCGATGTGGTCGATGGGGTAGCTTACGCGGGTGTTTTCGGTTACGCTCTTGTCGGCGAAGTCGATTTTGCCGTCGGCTGCTACGGTTACGTTTTCGAGGAGGGCGTTGCGGCGGATGGCGTTGAAGATGTCGGGTTCGCTTTCCTTGTCGAGGTTGATGACCTTGGCATAGCAGCCGCCTTCATAGTTGAATACGCCTTCGTCGTCCCATCCGTGTTCGTCGTCGCCGATGAGCTTGCGCTTCGGGTCGGTGGAGAGGGTTGTTTTACCCGTACCGGAGAGGCCGAAGAAGATGGCGGTGCTGGTTTCTTCCATGTTGGTGTTGGCCGAGCAGTGCATGGAGGCGATGCCCTTGAGAGGGTTGTAGTAGTTCATCATGGAGAACATACCCTTCTTCATTTCGCCGCCGTACCATGTGTTGATGATAACCTGCTCGCGGCTGGTGATGTTGAACACAACGGCGGTTTCGGAGTTGAGGCCGAGTTCCTTGTAGTTCTCAACCTTGGCTTTTGAAGCGTTGTAGACGATGAAATCGGGTTCGAAGCTGGCGAGTTCTTCCTCAGTGGGACGGATGAACATGTTGGTTACGAAGTGTGCCTGCCAGGCTACTTCCATGATGAAGCGGACGGACATGCGTGTTTCCTTGTTGGCGCCGCAGAAACCGTCGACAACGAAGAGACGCTTGTTGGAGAGTTCCTTCTGTGCCAGTTCCTTAACTACGTTCCATGCTTCCTGAGAGGCAGGTTTGTTGTCGTTTTTATATTCTTCGCTTGTCCACCATACTGTGTCCTTGGAGTTTTCATCCATCACGATGAACTTGTCCTTGGGAGAACGGCCGGTGTAGATACCCGTCATGACGTTTACGGCACCGAGTTCAGTGTTCTGGCCTACCTCGAAGCCTTCGAGGCCTGCCTTGGTCTCCTCTTCGAAAAGTTGTTCGTAAGAGGGGTTGTGCACAATTTCAGTCACGCCGGTGATACCGTACTTGCTTAAATCTAATGTTGCCATAATTGATTATAATTAAAGTGATGAGTTATGTTATCGGGGTTATTGTTCTTTTCTGCCGGACGGCCGCAAACGGCCTTGGGGCTGAACTATCGTTTTGTAGGCGGGGTTCAGACCTTTTCCTTGCGGTAGCAAATTTACAAAAAAGATTTAGCTTTAAAGGTTTTTCGTTTTTTTTGTTGTTCTTATTATTTATTTCTTAACTCATTTTCAGTGTGTCCTGTACCGTAAGAAAGTTTTTTGTCAAGTACGTTTGGCAAAATGCGCTTTAAGGAGAGGCTTTCAGGCGCAGTTGGTGCCGGCAGTGACATTTCGCGGGGCTTCGGTGTTGTTTTTTTGTTTTTTCGTATTTTTGCGCCTGTTAAAATAAATAAGCTAAACGATATCTCTTTATGAAAATCATCAATCTGGAAACAAGTCCCTCGGTGGTGAGCTGCTTTATGGCGCAGTTACGCGATGTGGATTATCAGGGTAGCCGCCCCCTTTTCCGCGGTAATCTGGAACGCATAGGGCACGCCATGGCATACGAGCTGAGCCGCACGCTGGCCTATTCGCCCAAGGAGGTGCGTACGCCGTTGGGCGTGAAGGAAGTGATGACCTTTGACGACCGTATAGTCATCGGCACGGTCTTGCGCGCCGGACTGGCCTTTCATCAGGGTTTTCTCGATGTGTTCGACCAGGCTGACGCCGGTTTTGTGGCGGCCTACCGCGAAGAAGGTTGCCGTGAGGACTTGAAAATCCGTCTGGACTATATGGCCGCTCCGCGTCTGGACGACTGTACCTTCCTGCTTGTCGACCCCATGCTGGCTACCGGCGGTAGTCTTGAGCTGGCTTACAACGCGTTCTTGCGCATGGGAAAGCCGCGCCGGCTCGACATCTGCTGCGTCATAGCCTCCGAGGCCGGCATAGCTCATTTGCAGAAGGTTTTTCCCGGTGACGACGTGACGCTGTGGGTAGCCGCGGTGGACCCGCATCTTAACGATGCTGCCTACATCGTGCCCGGCCTGGGCGATGCGGGCGATTTGTCCTTTGGCGAAAAAGTTTCGCTCTGAAGGCTTTGGCCGCTCACTGATATGAGAACATTTCCTGACGGATGCAGGATGTGCCGACTTTAACATATTTAACTTTCCGAAACACTTCGGCGTGTTAAAATATAGGTTGTAAATAGTGAAGGAGGAAAAGTCGGTATTGGATTTTTAACAAGAATACTTGGAATTTGAATTGCAATACGGGGAATTTTCACGAAAAACAGGGCGGAAAATGGCTGGAATATGCCTCAAAAACACTGAAAAAGCGGGACTTTCCACAAGGAGGTCCCGCTTGGCTGTTACAAAGATACGAAATTTTCCGGCGGAAAGCAAATTGTGTTAAAA
>NZ_BEWW01000257.1 GCF_002933955.1 Prevotella sp. MGM2 | reverse complement strand
AAGTTAAAAATGTTAATGTAAAAGTGGGACTATTTCCCCAAAAAGATAAATGATAGTCCATCCTTATGCTGACATAAATTCAAACGAAAGTCTACGGAAAATTGTGATATTTTTCATAGGCGCCCGTCGTTTGTTTACAAACTATAACATTAAGGTTGTGCCCCCACACTGCTAATTTTTAGTAACTTTGCACCCTATTTATAGCCGCCGGCAGGCAGGAGACATGCCGGCATTATTAATCTCCCTGCGAAAATGAACACCACCTCTGTCAAAAACATCAGGCAGCTGAGCATGATCGATGCACGCCGGTTTGCCACTGCCCGTCTGTCGTCGGCAACCGATGACCTTTTGGTCATTGACGATATCAGCCATTTCGATTTTTCGGAACAGGCGTTGCAAATGAGTTTCCTGATTTTTTGTTACTGTACCAGCGGCCGGTGTCATTTCACCGTCAATTCTCAGACGCTATGCCTCGAATCGGGTGACCTTTTCATAGGTGTCGGCGAACAAATTTTGGCAAAGAAAGACGTCAGCAACGATTTTTCAGCCAAAATCATCCTCGTCTCCCATGAATGTATGCAAGACAGTATCGTAGGCTTGCACCAGTTATGGCCGTTTCTACTGTATATTTACAAACATCCTGTCATTCATCTGGATGCCGCCGAACGGATTTGGGTGGAAGGCAGCTACACCGAAGTATTGCGCCGCGTCAAAGCATATAGTCACCGCTACCGACGCGAATCTGTCACAGCACTTATCCGCCTTTTCTACTTCGACATGTGTGATGTGCTGGCCCGACGCGCTCCCGTAGCCCACACACAGCAAACGAGCAGCTACAATATATTT
>NZ_BEWW01000256.1 GCF_002933955.1 Prevotella sp. MGM2 | reverse complement strand
GTCGAACAGTAATACATCGGCTGTCACGCCGGCCGTTGCCACTCCTGTGAGGCCGACGGAAAGCCGCCCGTCGCGATAATCGTCTGTGAGATCGGCCACGACACGCAGATCGGCCACATGGCTTTCAGGCCGGGCATAGAGATAGACTTCGCGGGCAATACCGGTGAGTTTCCACATGTCCTGGTCTTCGAGATAGGAACCGTCGCACCAGCGCATCACCTGCATGGCTATAAGATTTTTACGACCGGGCACAAGATATCCGGTAAGATCAAATTCAGCCGCTACCTTGCTGTCTTCAGAATAACCTACGTATTTTCCATTCACCCATACGGTAAGATTCGATGTTGCCGAACCGACATGCAGATAAATTTTATCGCCTTTCCACGCAGCGGGCACTTCTATTTCCTTACGGTAAGAACCGGTATAGTTGTTTTTTTCCTCCACAAAAGGCGGGTTATTACGAAATTGCGTAGCCCAGGCGTAACCTACGTTTTTGTAGATGGCATCGCCATGACCGTTGACTTCGAAAATACCGGGAACGGGGAATTCCTCCCAACTGGTGTCATCGTACTTTTCTGCATAGAATCCTTCAGGTGCCTCCTGATGGTTGACAACGAAGTTGAACTTCCACATGCCCTCTAGCGAGAGATAGCGTGAAGAGACTTTCTTGTCGCCACGCAAAGCCAATTTGGCATTTTCAAAAGCGAAGAAATCCGAACGGGGCGTTTCCACGTTTATTCGGTTGACCAACGGGTCGAGCCACGGCACCTTGTTTTTCTGTGCCGGTGCAAAGAGCGTTGCAGCACATGCCAATGCCAGCCAACCGCTCCGCAGGGAATGATGATAATTTTTCATGATGTTTATTTAAGTATTCAGATGTGTTGCCAATATTTCATGGACATTAAGCGTCCTCCCGCAGAAGTTGTGCGGCCACTTCCTCCAGTTCGGCGTACCATGTTTCGCCGAAGCGGCGTATCAGCGGTTCGCGCAGAAACTTATAAACAGGCAGGCGCAATTCGCGTCCCTTTCTGACGGCATCGCGGCATACGCTCCAGCGGTGGTAATTAAGTGCCGAGAGACCATTTCCCAGCCGTTTCTCGCGAATAGGATAGAGATAGCACGAAATGGGCTTGCACCATGTGGTGCGGCCTTCGCGGAAAGCCTTTTCGGCCGCACAGAAACAGCAGCCCGAATGGTCGTAACAGGTGAAAACACAGTCGCGTCCGTCAACGATGCTTGTAACGAGATCGCCGTCGGCATCGGTATAAGCCACGCCCTGACGGTCGATGACAGTCTGCGCCGCCGCACTGAGGTCGTTCCATACCTCATCGAGCACGTTCTCCAGTTCGCCCACTTCTTCGGGCGTAAGCGGTGCTCCGGCATCGCCGTCAACACAGCATTCGCCTTTGCAAGCTTCCAGATCGCAGCAGAAAAATTCCGTCAGAATGTCGGAAGAAAGTACAACATCGCCCACTTGGATAATGGGCGGCAAGGAAGAATGTCGAGACATAAGGAAAAAAATGATGCCGGCCCGCCTTACCAGACAATCGGCTCACTGCCGTGACGCATGAGGTAGTCGTTGGCCAACGTGAAGTGATGGTTGCCGAAGAAGCCGCGGTGGGCGGAAAGCGGAGAAGGATGGGCCGAAGTGAGTACAAGATGGCGGCTACGGTCAATAACAGCGCCTTTTCTCTGCGCGTAACTGCCCCAAAGTATGAACACGAGGTGTTCGCGCTCTGCGGAGAGGCGGCTGATGACGGCATCGGTAAAAGTCTCCCAACCGCGGCCGGCATGCGACGCTGCCTGATGGGCACGTACCGTAAGCGTGGCGTTGAGCAGCAACACTCCCTGGCGTGCCCACCGCCGCAGACTGCCGCTGGCCGGCACCGGCCGGCCCAGATCCGTTTCTATTT
Source organism: Prevotella sp. MGM2 (assembly GCF_002933955.1). GTDB lineage: Bacteria > Bacteroidota > Bacteroidia > Bacteroidales > Bacteroidaceae > Alloprevotella. The sequence goes on along the minus strand of NZ_BEWW01000256.1, from coordinate 520 downwards.
CCTTGAAAATATTCACCAGTGAAGGAGGGAACTTCACCCCGTCGGCTACAGAAAAACACAAGCCCTCGGCTTGTCCGGGTTCATGATAAGGGTCCTGTCCCAGAATTACCACCTTCACATGGTCAAAGGGACAGAGGTCGAAAGCATTGAAGATTTGCCGTCCGGGAGGATAGCACGGACCTGCCTTATATTCATCGCGCACAAACCGAATAAGCTGATCAAAATAAGGTGCTTCAAATTCATCTTTCAGGCGTTCGCCCCAAGAGGGTTCAATGTTAACGGTCATGAAATGGTATTGTTTATTTAAGTTCTACAAAGGTAATGCAAATGGGTGGAATATCAACAGGAATGCGCCATGTTTTTAAAGCATGGCATCATCCGTGAAGGGCCTTCCAAGCGTTTTCCGATTTAACATATTTAACCTTTCATTACAATTCAAAGTGTTAAATTATAGGTTGCAAGTAATGGATCTGAAAAAGTCCGTATCGGAATTTTAACTGGAATAATGGGAATGTAAATT
>NZ_BEWW01000255.1 GCF_002933955.1 Prevotella sp. MGM2 | reverse complement strand
ACGTTGAGCGACGACCCTATGATAACGAACACGTCGGCCGTCTCTACGGCCCGTGCCGCGTCGGCCAGACGGGGAACGGCCTCGCCGAACCACACGATCCACGGGCGCAGCAGCGAACCGTCGCCGGCCCGTTCGCCGTGTTTCACCTCAAGGGCATCGGGTGGCAGGGTGCGGATGAAGAAAGGATTCTCCGGGTCGCGCGAGGAGCACACCTTCATGAGTTCGCCGTGCAGGTGGATGACGCGGTCCGATCCGGCCCGTTCGTGCAGGTCGTCTACGTTTTGCGTCACCACGGTCACGTCAAATTCCCTTTCCATTTCAGCCAGCAGCCGGTGCCCCTCGTTGGGAGCGGCCTCAGCCAGTTGCCGCCGCAGGCCGTTGTAGAAGTCCGTCACCAGGTCGGGGTCGGCCATCCAGCCCTCAGGCGTGGCCACTTTCTCCACCGGATATTGTTCCCAAAGTCCGCCGGCATCACGAAAAGTCTCGAAACCGCTTTCGGCACTCATGCCGGCGCCGGTCAGTACCACTAACTTTTTCATAAACGGAAGTTTTCGGCAAATATACTAAAAAAACGGGTGGTGGCCTCGTCTGTTGCCGGCTTTCAGAGGCTTTGATGGGCTGTTGGCGGTTAGGACCCCGTTTTAACATTTCTTGCTTTTGCCTCCGAAATGTCGTATCTTTGCAACAGCGAAGCGGGCCTCTCCACACGGAAAGCCCGCTTTTTCCATGTTTGAGAGGCCTGAAGAGAAGAAAAAACACCCCTGTTTTTCCAAAAACTCCAAGTATTGCAATTTTAATTTCACGTATTCGTGTTAAAATTCTGATACGGACTTTTCGCTTTTCCCTGCCTGCAACCTATATTTTAACACACCGAAGTGTTGCGGAAAGTTAAA
>NZ_BEWW01000254.1 GCF_002933955.1 Prevotella sp. MGM2 | reverse complement strand
CTACTCCGCCGTTACCGTGGCTTCGTCGGACAACGAGGTCAATCCCGTTGTCGTGGCTCTCTCCACTCTCAAGAACAATGAAACGAAGGCTTACGAAAACCTCTTCGTGCGTCTCGAAAAAATCGCTTTCGACGCTGAGGCACTGGCTTCCGGCAACATCAACATGGTCGATGCCGAAGGCACCGCACTCGCACTCCGCGACAATTTCAATGTATTGGGTGACTTTATCTTCAAAACCGGCAAGGAATACAACGTCAACGGTTATGTGGCCTATTACAACGGCACGCCGCAGATGTACGTCATGTCGGCCGACGACGTAGAGCTTATCACCAATCTCATTGATCCCGAAACCGCCTGGAATGCTGAAGTAGCCGCTCAGGAACCCGGAAAGACATTTGTGCCTAACACATTCACCACTCTTTCCGACGGCGCCAGAACTTTCACCTCTTCCAATGAAAAGGTGGCTACGGTCGATGCCGATGGCAACGTTACCTTTACCGGTTACGGCTTTGCCACCATCACTCTCCATACGGCCGAAACCGACACGTACCTCGAAAGTCAGGCCAGCTATACGCTCTATAACATCAAGGGTGAAGGCACGCTGGAAAATCCCTACATCGCCACCGACCTCGGCTTCTACAACGGCAAGGTGAAGGAGCAGGTATGGGTGAAAGGTACCATCCTCGGCTCTTACGGCAACGGCGGCGTGATAGCAGATGCATCGGCCTCCAACCTGGCTTTGGG
>NZ_BEWW01000253.1 GCF_002933955.1 Prevotella sp. MGM2 | reverse complement strand
GGTATGCAGGTCTGGCCTTTGAGCATGAAGACAAGGCCGAGCGAAACTTCCGTTTCTTTTTCAATAAGGAACGGAAGGCGACGGTCCGATAGGCTGCCCGCAGCCAGTGCGTCCGACATTCCGGCGCGGTCGGGGAGACCCTTGCCTGCGACAACGGCTATCATAGAGCCGCTGGCCGCCATTTCGCCGCCGTACGGAATGACTTCCAGTTCGTATTTTCCGGCAGGCAATGTCGTGGTGCAATAGATCTTGTGGTTCCTGAGTTCGTTGGCAAAGCCGTCCCATCCGGTGCATACCGTGAGGGCTTCGCCTTTGTTCCTGTCAACGTGAAGCCCCGTGCGGAGCGTGTCCGATCCGGTCGCGTTTTCTATGGTCCATCCTTTGGCGTCAAATTCAAGGAAGCGTTGGGCGTTGCCCTTGTTGACTGTGCGGCCAGTGGTGGCAAAGGGGCGTTGGGAGGCGGGCAGATGGCGGGCGGTAACGTCCTCCAGCGGTGTGTCGAAATTGAGGCAGAACACGCCGGCCGACAGTCCCCAGGCATCTCCGTCAGGTCCGAAGTTGGTACGCTTGCCGTGGAGTTGGTGTGAAGTGGCATCCATAACGTCGCCGCCGTTCTGGTTGAAGTTGTAATAAAGCAGCAGATGGTCTTTGCTCTCAGCTTCGGCCACGTCATTTATCGGTGCGTTGGCATAGGCTTGTATTTCTTTTTCGTTCAGGGCTTTCTGCCATACACGCACTTCGTCTATCACACCGTTCATCGGCGTGGCCTCTCCGCCAAGGCGCAGGGCGGGAATGGCTGGCAGGCGGCGTACCTGACGTTTCTTGCCGGCAAGTCGCGAAGTCGTTATTTTCTCACCGTCACGGAAGAACGACACCTCACCGCGGTCGAACGCAACAGCATAATGGTGCCAGCTGTCGCTCACGATGAAGCCGCCGGCCGTTTGTGCCGTCAGGCTGTCGGCTTGCAGGATAAGGCGTCCGTTGGCGTCGCCGCGTAGCTGCCAGGTACCTGCAGAGTGTCCGATCCCGGTTGTGGCCGATTGTCGTCCCGCATTCATCCACCAGTCCACAGTGAGGCATTCGGCAGAATCCGTGTAAAGTTTGCCGGAGGTGGTCAATGCCGCTTCGGGACGGCTGAAATTAAGGCCGTTCTTGCTGTCGGCGTTGCAAACGATGAGCGCCTGCTTCTGAGTCTGGGAGTTACTGCCTACTTTGTTGGTGGCGGTAAGCGTGATGTCGTAAACACCTGGCTCGTCTATCTTCAGAGTGGCATGACGGCCTTCGGCACGGTGGACCGTGAGGCGGCTCTCAGTCAGCCATTGCCACGAAACGGGGGCAAAGCGGCTGCGGTCGTTGAGAGTGACTTCCTGTCCGCGGAGCACGATACGCGGTGAGAGGTCGAAAGCCGCTTGTGGAGCCACGGCGTGTACGTTAAGGCGGAGTGAGCTGCGTTTGGTCTTTCCGCTGAGAGGATCTGTCAGACGGAGTTTTACGCGGTAGTTGCCGGCTTTCTCATAAGTGGCGGCGGCGATGGAGGTAAAAGCTTTTTCAATGTCAGCTCCCGGCATGCGCCATTCGTACCGGGCTCCCGGCATGCTTTCGTAAGGCTGGAAACTGATACGTTCTCCGGCCGGAATGTCGGTCTTCGAAGTCTGGAAATCTGCTGTAAACACCGCTGGAAGTACATGAACGGTTGTTT
>NZ_BEWW01000252.1 GCF_002933955.1 Prevotella sp. MGM2 | reverse complement strand
CACATACGGCGTTCCCGCCACGGCCTGAAGTTGGAGTAAGGTCCGAAGTCAGCCGCCAGTTTATTGTAAGTAAGGTCAGCCGCCTGCCCGTACTTGACCAGCCACACATCGGCTTCGCGCGCGGCGGCATAAACGCTTTCAAACGAAAGTGGAATGGCTCCGCTTTCGTCTCTGGTGCTGAAAATATAATCCGCACCGGCATCGGCGTACATCTGTCCCAGATAACTTCCGCCGCCGGGTACGTACCAGGCCGCGCCCTGCTTCATGTCTATCATCAGTCGCGGACGCTCCTTTACGGCCGATACGGCGCAACGCAAGGAGTCGTAGGCCGTTTCCACCTGGGTGAAGAGGAAATCGGAGCGGGCCTCGCAGCCGAAGAGCAAGCCGTAGAACTTCATCCATTCGGCCTGTCCCAGCGGTGTCGGCTCCATGTAGTCGGCGCACGCTATGAGGGGGATGCCTGTGGCCGATACGTTGCCGTTGCCGGCGTTTTGAAAGGGTGACACCAGCAAAGCGTCAGCCGTTGCGGTTGTGATACGTTCGAGGTCGGGGTGCATGGATG
>NZ_BEWW01000251.1 GCF_002933955.1 Prevotella sp. MGM2 | reverse complement strand
CGTAAAAACCCACCGGAACATACCTGAAAAACACTGAAAAAGCGGGACTTTCCATGGAAAAGTCCCGCTCTGCTGTTACAAAGATACAACATTTTCAGACCAAAAGCAAATTGTGTTAAAACGGCCGGCGGTCATCTAAAGGGACAACCAATGCGCCTTTCTGCCTGACGTCATACAACTCCAAACCGGCATTGCGCACTTCGCCGGCAAAACGCCGGCGATAATAATCGGTGAGCGAGGCATCGAGCACAACAACGCGCGGACGATAACGCCTGAGCGCCGCGTGCAATGACGCACCATAGCCACACGCCAATACCAAAAAATCGACATTCAACGGCTCAACCGGCAACTTACCGGTCAGAGGACGATGGAGAATCGCCAGCCGGCAACCGCCAAAAGCCAGCAATCCGTCAACGGCATAAAGGTGAGGCTCCACAAGACTATCGCCCAAAAGGCACGGCGCCGCCACTCCGCACGGCTCCCAACAGTTGCGGCGCAAGGGAGCCAGCACGCTGTCGGCACGCAACGGAGCAGGTGACCACAAATAGCTCCGACGGGCATCTTCAACGAGATGGACTGCCGTAGTTCCATGCAAATTATAGACAATAACCTGCCGGGGAACCCACCACGGCGAACGCGCTAAAAGCGCCAAGGCTACGGCAACGGCAAACAGGATGCCAGCTAAATACACGTAGACCGGACGCCGCCAGCGCGATGCTGCCAAAGCAAAGACAACAAAAAGATAAAACGCTACTACAGCGCCAAGTGGCGGAGAATAGGCCAAAGCGGCGCCAGGCAGACGGACTACAGCGGCAAGCACCCCATCGAGCAAACGCAGCAAGCCGCCTATGAACATTGCCAGAAAAGGCTGAGAAAAAGGAAGCAGCAGAAACACCACGGACAATCCCAACAAAGGGAACACAAGGGGTACTGCCAGCAAATTGGCCAAAAGACCATAAGGAGCTACCGTATGGAAACTGTAAGCCACTAAAGGCAGAGTAACGACCTGTGCAGCAAAAGACACCTGTACCAACTGCCAAAACCAGCAGCAAGCAGTGCGGGGAAAACGACTGTAACGCCCCGTAAGAAACAGGGTCCGGAGCAAGGGCCGATGGACAAGATAGGGTTGCCGTTCTGCTTCACGGCGAAGAAGAAAAGGTTGTGGCAGACGAGGAACTATGAGCAGAATGCCGGCTACGGAAAGACACGACAGCTGAAAACCGACATCGAAAAGTGCCTGAGGAGAAACGGTCAGAATGATAAAGGCTGCCAGTGCCAGATTGTTGAGCGAAAAGCTATGACCACGAAAACAACCTGTCATCTGCATCACAGTGAACATTATCGTAGCACGTACCAAAGAAAGAGGTAAACCGGCCAAGGCTGCGAAACTCCACAAGACTGCCACCCCGACGAGGGAGGCACCGATGAACAGCAGACGGCGGCATCGGAAGAGGGGCTGCAGAAAACTGTTCCACAAGGCAAACAAAATACTGAGATGTAGTCCGGAAAGCGCCAGGACATGGCTCACACCGGCTTGTGAATAAACCTCACGCGTGTCACGGTCAAGGTGCGTCTTGTCGCCAAGTGTCATGGCGGTTATGACGCCAAGATCGCGCCCCTGAAAGTATTCGGCATAACGCCGCACAAGTGCGTTGCGCCAACGATGCAACCTAACGGTGAGAGGAAGATGGCTGGCGGCAGTCTCCGACAACTGCCAGTAACCGGCGGCACAAAACCCTGTTCCTGAAATACCATGCCTGCGCAACCAAGCGGCATAATCGAAATCTCCCGGATTGCCGGAAGCACGCAATGGCTCTATTGACGTGTAAAAAAGCAGCGTATTGCCAACTTCCGGCACAGAACATGCGGTATGGAGCGCCATGGTGTCTCGCATGAGCGTCAGACGTACTCTCAAACCATCATACTGTCCACCGGTAAGACTAACTTCAACTTGATGTGCTTTGGAACTTCCGCGTGGAGTTTCCATAATCATACCGCGGAATGTCTGTGCTCCGACAGGCCACGAAGGCTGAAGCTTGTCACGCTGGTTAACCAGCAAGGCCATTCCCATAAGACCAATACTAATGGAAACAACGGCTAAATTAAAACGGGAAGTACGGAACTGCAACGGGCGGAAAACTTGCAAGACATATCCGCCAACAGCAACTGCCAGCGAAGCTACAAACAAAAAAGCGCAACAACCGGAAAAGATGCTATAAGCCCACTCACCTGCCGCTATACCTGCCATGAAAGGGAGCACAAGACCGATCAAGGGGTGCTCACTAAAAACAGAACGTGGCGGAAGATAGGTTTGCAAGGATCTTTATTTTATCAGATACAGAATTTCCGGTTCAGGTTATGACCATTGTTCTCCATTTTACAGTAAAAAGTAGAGGGCCAGCCGAAAAAAGAAAAGGAACGGACGGAAGTGGTCAACGCAAGGACACATAGAGTTCGCGTAGCATGTCTGGAGTTATCTCAATGGGATTATTACGGAGATTGGGATGTTGGCTACCCAATACCAACTCATTCAACTGCTCGTCAGAGAGATGAAAATCACACAAATCACACCGCATACCCGTGACATGCTTAAGTGAGACAACGGCATCCGCTAAGGCCCCGCTACCGGCATAGCCCAGCAAACGGGCCAATGCTTCCACACGCTCACATCCAGCAGCATTGAGACGGATAAAACGGTCGAGTGTCAAAGCACAGGCTTCTCCATGAGGAATGCCCAACAAATTGGTCAAAGGATAAGAACAGGCGTGCACGGAAGTGGTTCTAGGCAATGTAAAAGCCAATCCTGCCATAACGGAGGCTTCGGCCATTTTTTCGCGCGCCACAGCCGATAACGGTTCCTCAAAAGCCGCTTTCAGATAACGTAACACTAAGCCGGCGGCATGTACGGCTAAAGCATCGCAGACCGGCTGATGATGTAAACTCCAATAGGCTTCGATGGCATGAGAAAGCACATCGAAACCTGTACTGGCGGTGAGATGAGGTGGCAGACTATAAGTAAGTTCCGGATCTACAATGGCTACAACAGGATAAAGACTTGCGGATTTAAGAGGCACTTTCAGTCTGCGGACATGATCGGACAATACACTGACATCGGTTATCTCACTCCCGGTTCCGGCTGTAGTAGGAATAGCAATGAGAGGCAAACGCGCCTCGGGCAATACACGACCCGTATCCAGATAATCTGCAATGCTATCAGAAGTAAGGCAAATCATCGCTGCGGCTTTGGCCAAATCAATGACACTGCCCCCTCCTAATGCTACCACAAAGTCATAACCGCCTGCACGCAACTGTTCTGCACAAGCATCGCACTCCGTTACATCCGGATTGGGCGACACATTGCTAAAGGTACCGTCCAGGCAGCCGTTGCATGCTTCTTTTATTTTACCGGCTACGCCGCGGTATACAAACGAAGGAGAGGTGACCAACAGGCCACGATGCCTCCCCAAATGTCTTATCTCTTCCGACAGGCAGGCTATTAGCCCATTGCCAAACCGTATTCTAACTGGTTGTAAATATTCCCAGACCATGTTTTTCATTTACAGACAGCCATATCTTCAAAGGATAAATAAACAACATATCCAATAGGATTCTGGCCGTATTCTTATCTAAAAGTCATATTGTACCAGATCACAAAATTATAGTACAACTCCTGTGCATATCAGCTGAAAGATTTCTCTTCTATAGGCAAATTAAATTTCGCCTTGTTCTATGAAAAACAAACATCTGACTGACAATTACCGCAAATATACGAAAAAGCCAACTACTAATAATAGCATCAATCACTATTTTAATAGCCGGCTCTCATTTTTTACAATAAAAGCTTACAACATTTCCTCTAATACTCCGCTTTACACTCCAAAAATATCACAAAAAACAACATCTGATTTTATTTAGAAGAAGGGACAAAAGCTTCATAAGTTCCATCATCAAAAAACACACGTATTTCTTTAATTTTTCGAACTTGTTTGTCAATAAAATTCGTATTATTATCAAAAGATGAAGAAGGTGAACGACTTCCCCGAAATTCTTTTGGAAGCACTCCTCCCAAAGAAGAATTAGGAGATCCTTTCACCAAAGTTTTTTCCGGATATCCAGCCTGACCGCAACCTTGCCCGGAGAATAAAGTGGGAGCGTCTCCATGAACAGAATGGCTCACTACATCCGACATACCGAATCCGGCAATAGAAGGATGAAACATATTTTCATCTTCTGGTGACGCATGAAAATCTTCAGAAGAAATACCAGCATTACTGTTCACATCATCCCCAAGAGAATTATTCATAGAAACATGGGCATCACCTTCACCAAACATTAACCAATTTATATTGATGTCAGGAAAAGCACGATGAACTGCCATCACATGATTATTGGTTGGGTTTGTACGTCCTGTAAAAATACTCGACAACGAGGCTGGTGATATTCCCAATTTAGCAGCAAAATCCTGTTGAGACAATTTTGCCTGATCCATTATTTGACGAATTCTTTCTTTCATTATATATAAACAAGTATCAATATATACCTCTCTCTTAAAAATTCTCCCAATCACGATCGAAGCCATCCAAAGCATCTCCTTCGGTCTGGAAGTACTATAATAAGAGGTTTATCTTACAGTTTACAAAAATATAAATAACAAACGACATAAACAACTTTTTTACTTTTAAATATCAAAACACAAATCAACAATTGCCACAATATTTATTTACAACCACAAAACACACATTAAAAGACCATCTTTTAATTTTACATATACAAAACAAAAGGTCTTATTTACATTTATGATAAACTTTGGTATAAACACAAGAAAACACTGATTTTGATAGCTTTATATATTACTATTAATAAGCATTAATCTATATATCAGATAACATTACGGATATCAGCGACATAAACACACTACAAACAACACAAAAAAAACAGCTATACATCTAGTATACAGTGTAATAAAGCATGAAATAAATCATGAATATTTATTACTATTAAAACATATAACAGTAAATTTAGATTTTGAAATTGGTTTTATTTTGTGTATTTTTATAAAATATAAAATGTCAAATATTTACAAAACAATATCAAGTGCGTCTATTTTATTTTTGTTTATTGATTCATGTTTATATATTTCACAAGGGCATACTATACATATTTGAATTATAGACTACTAAATTAGTGAATTCGTAAAGAATATAATTAAAATAAGATAGACATAAAGAAAATATTTCTATGAAAATCTCAGAGCACATAAAAACAGTGTAAATAATTAAATTTCAACCTATAACGACAATATAAAACCAATAATATTTGAGATAAGAAAAAAATTAAATCCCCGTCTAATAACTCCATTTTTCAGATAAAATACCCCTCATAACCCCAATAATTGTCTAAAAAAACGTCAAACTTATGGATTGAATGAGAAAAAAAGGATATGATTTACATTTTCTACACGTGTAATATTTAAAACAGAAGACTATCGAACAAATAAAATAATCAGAGAACAAACTTAATTAGTTATATTCTCTGATTATTCTATTCCTTAATAATCTTCCGGATTTTTCTAAAGTTTTACCTAAATATTCGATTTTAAAAAGATATAAATACGAAATTCCAAATTAAAGAATCCATCAACGGAACATCAGAACATCAGATAAAAATTGGAGAAGGAGAACCTGAAACAATCATAAACAAAACTTCAATGAAGTATAAAATAATAAAGTTCTTTCATTAATTCATTTCCGGGAATCCCAGGGTTCCCCACCCCTTTTAAACGAGCATCTGTACGGCGTATTTCTCCTATGATCTTCATAACTTTCACACCTGAATAATAACGCATGGCCGGCATCACATTCTTACGCACCTGCCATTCATTCACTCCAAGCCATACAGCTATTCCGCGCTCCGTTTTATCTGGTGAATAATAAGCTAACATCACATTAGTGAAATAACGGAAAAGTGCCGGAAGGATCTTTTGAGGAGGATTTTCCTTTGAATTTTTATCAAAATAATTCGCAATACGAATCACCTTTAACACGTCCTTTTGCCCCAAAGCATCCTGTAGCTCAAAAATATTAAAATCCTTACTAATGCCTATATGACGCTCTATCAGTCCAGAGGTAATGTTTTTCTCACCTTGTGCTTTGGCTATGCAAAGTTTGTCAAGTTCTCCAGCCATACGATTAAGGTCACTACCGACATACTCTGCCAGCAATGCTGTTGCTGCAGGATCTATGGTCAGTTGTCGCTTCCGAAGATAATTACGTATGAACGTAGGAAGCGCAGCCTCTTTCATTTTTTTCGAGTCGAAGAGAACACCGGACTTTTCGATAAGTCCTGCTATCTTTTTGCGACGGTCAAGCACTCCGTTTTTATGACAAAACACTATAACGGTAGTCGATTGTGGTTGACGCAAATAAAACTCCAAACGGTCTATGTCACGTATATTCTGCGCTTCCTTTACAACGACAACCTGATACTGTGCCCCCATAGGAAATCCCTTTGCCGCCAATATCACACTATTAATATCCGCATCAACTCCAAAAAACGTCATCAGATTGAAATCACGCTCCTCTGGTTTCAACAGACAATCCACAATAAAGTCAGCTACACGATCAATGTAGTAGCTCTCCTCACCCATCAAATAATAAACAGGCTTGATATTACCAGCCTTGACATCACGGCAAATCTCTTCGGGAGTTGGTCCCGATACTCTTTTGGCTAGAAAAGTTGCCATTTTATTCTATATATTAAATAATAAATCCAAGCTATATAAATGAAGAATACCGTATGCGTACTTTCCTCTATTTAATTTACCAATCGTACTTCAAGTGTCGGACCGTTTTCCGCTCTCCCATAATAAGCTTCACGGCCTCAATGCCCACCCTCACATGCGTGGCGGCAAAATCTCTGGTCACTTTATTATCGCTCTGCTCCGTTTTGACTCCATCAGGTTCCATCGGATTGTCAGACACCAAGAGCAACGCTCCTGTTGGTATATGATTATAAAATCCACACGAGAAAAGCGTTGCAGTTTCCATATCTACAGCCATGGCACGTGTTTCACGCAAATAACTTTTGAAACGCTCATCATGTTCCCACACACGGCGATTTGTGGTATAAACCGTTCCAGTCCAATAATCATAACTATTGTCGCGCAAGGCTGTAGAAACAGCCCGCTGCAACATGAAAGCAGGTAAAGCCGGCACTTCTGAAGGAAAATAATCGTTAGAGGTACCCTCTCCTCTAATACCGGCCAGTGGCAAAATATAATCCCCCAGATGAGTTTTGTCGGAAATGCCACCACATTTGCCTAAAAAGAGACAAGCTTTAGGTTTTACACTACTGAGCAAATCCATAATCAGGGCTGCATTAGGACTTCCAATACCGAAATTAATCATTGTAATGCCACCAGCTGTAACAGCACGCATATTGGCATCAAATCCAACACGTTCCACGCCCATTTGATCGCAAAACATATCAACATAATTATTGAAATTCGTAAGCAGAATATAGTCACTGAATGTTTCGAGCGGCTGCTTGGTATAGCGCCCAAGCCAATTGTTGACAATTTCTTGTTTGGTCACCATAATCTTCGTATTTTTGCAGGAAAGAAGCAACCTGGCGTCAGACATTGTTATATCCTTACGTCTATGCCGCTCCCATTTTTCCTTGGTTTCTACTGCAAATATAGCGAAATGATTTCATTAAACCTGCCGCCATTCACTATAAAAACGACCCGAAGAGAAGGACGCACCGTTATCTTCGATTTTCTGCGCCGCCGGTATGTGGCCCTTACTCCCGAAGAATGGGTACGACAACATTTCACCCACTTTCTTGTTGAATACAAAGGATATCCTTCCGCCCTTTTGGCCAATGAGGTAAGTATAACGGTAGGCGGTGCCGACCGCCGCTGCGACAGCATCTTATATCACCGTCAGGGTGGGAGGCCGCGCCTCATTATAGAATACAAAGCTCCCAGTGTAGGTATCACACAAAATGTCTTCAACCAAATAGCTTCCTACAACAGCATTCTGCGCGCCGACTATCTTATCGTTTCAAATGGTTTAGTCCACTACTGTTGCAAAATGAACTATGCCGAAGCACAGGTGGAATATCTTCGGGACATTCCACACTACGAAGAATTGGGCTGAGCTACAGAAATCTCTCAACACAACTCATACGAATAAAGTGAACTATATCAGACTGAATATATAAATATCGGAGAAAGAGAAGATATACCTTAACACTACCGACAAAACGATAGAAACCAATAACTACTCCAATTCCAGCGGACTGTAAAACCAACGAGTAGACTTGATGACGTTGCCGTCACCGTCCAAGATGGGATTGGAAGGGGAGGAATACCGCAGGCGGCCATCCGCTACAGCCTCAGAAAGT
>NZ_BEWW01000250.1 GCF_002933955.1 Prevotella sp. MGM2 | reverse complement strand
ACTACCATCACAACAGACTATCCGGAACTGAACCGCAGAAGCGGAAAGGGAAGACAACAAGAAACCGGCTATAAGGAAAATCTTTTTCATGTCGTTTAAGGTATTAAAAGGTTGATAAATAATATAGAAAACTAAGACTGTATTTCATTTCTGAAATGAAGCGGCACGTCTCTACATGAAGTTACTCTCACGCCATCATAAAGTAAATCTTACAGTGAAAAGACATTCAGCGGAACGAAGCCGACAACTATAAACCGTAACATCCGAAGCATTAAAATACCGATTGGTATATAAGCGTTCATTAAGCAAATTGCGTGCATTAAAGGAAAATTCCATCTTCTTCATGACATAACGAATGCCTCCATCGACATACCACTGCACGGGAATGTTCGCAACAGAACTCCGGCCGGTTTTCATCTCGCCCTGCCCATACACTTCAAAGTACTTAAATGGACGGACGGACAAGCGTGCCACAGAGGAATAATTATCAATACACACCGAAGACAATCTTCCCAAGCGATTGGTAAAACGCTGCCATGATCCTATAAGAGCCACCGAAAGACGATTGTCTAAATAGTTTTGCTCTGCCGAGGCTACAATCTGACAAGAAAATGCTTTTGTATCGGTACGCTCATTCTGCCGCATCATGGGCGAACGGGAACCGCTGATACCACCCTGCAAACGGAAACTAAGACGGGAAACATAAATATTTTTATAGAATGAGGCTGCTGCCTGCCACAAGTGGGACAGACTATTATCAGTCTTCACCTGCGTAGAAAGCGAGCCGTCTTCCCCGATAAGCGTATTGTGAATCTGTCCGGCCTGTGAACGGGTGTATCCGCCACTCAGACGGATATTCTGGCCATTGAGCGCATCATTCCAGAAAAAACCTCCATTAAGTCTAAAATCTTTACGATCTGTCAGCATACCGCTCCCGAGCATAGTCAACTGTCGATAAGAAGTATACACAGATTCGGAAATATACAATGTAAGAGGACTGGGTTTATACTCATAATCAGCGGTCAACGTCAACCAGGTATGCATAATCCGGCCAATGTTCACCTCTATGCTTGGCCGTAAATAAGGACGATGGCGGCTATTTTTCCGATTATTGGTTTTGTTGCGATAGCAAAGGTTGTACATGCTGACAGGCAGTGCCACCTTTACCGAAAAACCACGCACATATTTTTCATAAGAAGGCCCGATACTAGTACGCACGGTATAGCCATCGGCCGTAGACAATGTTTGCTTTGTGTCTGAAGTTCCGGCTTCAGCGGGCCACGCCTCTCCGACCAGTTCCAGTCTGTCGTAATCTGCGTCAACAACAAATCCGATTTTAAGACTTCCGCCACGACCGTTCTTACCCAAACCCCATCCTAAACTCGTCGAATGACGCATGGAGAACTTCAGTCCTTCAGCCTGTTGACTTTGCGCGCTATCGGACTCCAGCCATGTAGCGCTCATACTGCCAGCTGGCGTATTGGCAAGTGCGAAGTAACTGTACACCTGCATGGTACGCTTACCCTTCCGTATCATCCACTCCAGATAATCCGTAACATCAAAGGCCTTTTGCCTATTATGCTGGCGCACATGTTTACTGGAAAGAGCATAATTCCCCTGTCGCCATAGCCCTTTCACATTGAGCGTATTGAGCAAATAACGCAAAGAATCGTTTCGCTCCCATTTCATGCCGAACCATCCCTGATGCTGCATGAAGTCACTCCGGTTGTCATCCGTGACTGTCACCTCACTACCATCTGCAAGAGCATAAGTCGTCTGCGAGGCAAGAGAATATTCATTATCTGCCATGGAATAACCCGCATTCACAGACAGGGTAAGTCCTTCCCTTAATTTGAAAATATTATTGACTGAACCCAATGCGGAGTTGTTATCGAGATAGCGGTTCTCTGGAACCGATGGCGAACCAAACGGACGCTCTGGAAAGAGATTGTCCGCCAATGTCTGAGGCGGATTGAAAGAATAGGCACCTGTGTCATAGAAAGAAGAAGATTCACTAGTATAATTCTGTGCGAAGTTATTACCTTTCAATGCTATCAGATGTTGACGGCGGGAACCCACCAACATGGTGAACAAATCGCCGTTCCATCTGAAACCATCACCCCACCCCACGCCCAACAAGGCGTTACCTATGGGTTTGCTCAGGCGCGACTTCTTCAGGCGCAAATTAAGAGCGGCTCTGTCGGAACTCTCCATACCCTGCAACAGTTTCACCGGCTGATGGCGCTCATATACGCTGACCGAGGCAATATCGTCAGGCCGCAAGTTACGGGTGGCAAGCGTATAGCGGCCGTCAAGCATATCAACGCCTTCAATATAAAAACGGTTAATGGGGTTCCCATTATAATTAATTCTACCGTTATTGTCAACCTGCACCCCAGGAATGCGACGAATGACATCTTCCATATTCCGGTCTGTCTTACTTTTGAGATTGCCCACACTATACACCAGCGTGTCGCTATGCTGACGAACGGTAGGAGCCCTGACAGAAGCTTCGCGTAACTTTACCGTACTCTCTTTCATTTGCACGTCAAGGGTTGCTGATTTATTCTCCACACGCTTCGACACCGGAGAATACCCCATCGAACTGAATCTGATTTCGATATCCTTGCCTTTATTTTCGCCTACCATCAGCACGTAAACACCTTGCTGATTGGTCTTCGAGTAAGCAACAAGCAAATTCGCATCCGAAGCGTCATAAGCTCTTACCATCACCATCGTCAGAGCCTTACCGTCCTCTCCTGTCACCCGTCCGGCTATGCGGGACTGGGAATATACACTTTCAACCCAACAGGATATAAATATAAAAAGTATAAATCTCAGCATAATGATAAAGCGAAATAAACCAATAATTACTCCAATTCCAACGGACTGTAGAACTTACGGGTGAGTTCGATGACATTCCCGTCACCGTCCAAGACGGGATTGGAAGGGGAGGAATACCGCAGGCGGCCATCCGCTACAGCCTCAGAAAGT
>NZ_BEWW01000249.1 GCF_002933955.1 Prevotella sp. MGM2 | reverse complement strand
CTGGTATTCCAAAGACAGGCGGCAACGCGAGAGTCGAGCGAAGGCTTGCCCTCGCTTTGCTCTGGCGTTATCGCTGCCTCCGGCTTCTGCCGGACATCATATCCAAAATAAGAATTGCCCGAAGCTGAATCTGTGTTAAACACGGAATCAGTCGGGCAAGAGGTGATGGTAAGACAGTGTGATGTAATATGTTTGGCATGCAGTTGCACGCTCTTGTTCTATCATCCCTGTGGTTAGGATAAAGAGTTCATTTCAATCTGCTTTTCTCGGATATAATCGACCACTATGCACTTGGTTACTCACTTTTCCTACTGTAGCAGTATCTATTATAGTAGTGAGATTCTTTTTATGATTATCCGGAATATGTGCAATTGCCATCCTCCCATGACGTATCGTGAGGATGGTAGAACAGGTCATAATGTTCTGTGTCCTTGTACGGTGGAATGAAAGATACTCTTCTGTTTTATCGATCTTCCGCAAAAACAATCAATCCGCTGAATCACACATTCATAACCAAACCTAAAACCAAATCAGCCGTTAGTGCCATAAGATTCTATGGAACCAATGATATAGCCAATATCGTCAATATAAATAACATAGTCCATATCATCCAAGGCTACCATTGGTTGCTAAGGTAGGCGTTTCCTATCATGACAATATCAGCAGAAAATGTGATAGTGTAATACATCTGACGCTTTTTGTCAACATTGAAAACTTCGGGTCAAGCCGAAAACACGGTGCATGAATTTTGAGACAAGTGTTAAATTT
>NZ_BEWW01000248.1 GCF_002933955.1 Prevotella sp. MGM2 | reverse complement strand
CTCTCTTCATTGTATAAAACAAATTGATTAAGTTATTGAATGTGGTCTTGGTCAGCACCTCGACCGATTATCGGGAGCAAAGTAAGGTGCTTTAGTACAGTCATTCAAGCGTTTGGATTCTCTTAGACAATTTTGTGCGGTTCTGCAATATGGTGATGGAAACAGCGGTGAGAAGTTCTACGATTTGCCGGAGATGAATAGCGGAACGGATAAAGGTGAGATATAGGGTAAGTTTGAATTAAGCCCTTATTTTCACTCTTGCTGCATCCCTAATTTTCAGAATTAAGGGAGTTAGCGTACTTACAACGTATGCCAACCTCTACCACTCTGTGCCATATGCTACCAGTAATGGCAATATCCATTGTCGGGTAACAGATTCCATATTTCTTTGCAGCCAAAGGAATGATAGCAGTCTTAAAAGGTGGAGCGGAAATCATGGTACACAGGCTTGCTTACGGGGAATCGACAGGCAGTAACCCGGACAATGACCACCGTATCAGCGCAACATGCTGCCACTTACGGAAAAGCCATTGCCGGACAGCGGATTCTATATTCCTTTGCAGCAAAAGAAACAATAACAATTAAAAGAAAGACAATATGGAAATCGTATCAATCGAAAGAAAGACCTTTGAGGCGATGGTCGCCAAGTTCGACCGCTTCGTCCACCGAATGGATGCCATCTGCCATCGGCATGGGGAAAAGACAATGAGCGAGTGGATGGACAATCAGGACGTGTGCCGGATGCTCAACATCAGCCCACGCACGTTGCAGACCTTGCGTGACAACGGCACGTTGGCGTACAGCCAAATCAATCACAAGACCTACTACCGTCCCGAAGATGTGAAGCGTATCGTCTCCATCGTGGAGGACAGGAGAAAAGAAGCAAGATTCAAAGGCAGGACTATATGAACTGAATATAATGACAATACCCACTAAATCCGAATAGTATGAATGAGTTGATTAACAAAGACAGCGAATGGATAATCCACTTCATGGGCAGCCTTGACCGACTGCTTGACAATGTAGAGTATCTGACCGCCAACTACCGCCCGACATTGGGCGGTGAGCGGTTCTTCACCGACAAGGAGGTGTCGGCACGGTTGAAGGTGAGCCGCCGGACGCTTCAGGACTACCGCAACGAGGGGCGTATCGCCTATATCCAATTGGGTGGTAAAATCCTCTACCGTGAATCCGACATCGAAAGGATGCTGAATGACGGCTACC
>NZ_BEWW01000247.1 GCF_002933955.1 Prevotella sp. MGM2 | reverse complement strand
ATATGGAAATCGTATCAATTGAAAGAAAGACCTTTGAGGCAATGGTCGCCAAGTTCGACCGTTTCGTCAGTCGCATGGATGCCATCTGTCGGCGGCACGGAGAGAAGAAGATGAGCGAGTGGATGGACAATCAGGACGTTTGCCGGATGCTCAACATCAGCCCACGCACATTGCAGACGCTTCGGGACAACGGGACGCTGGCTTACTCGCAGATAAACCACAAGACCTACTACCGTCCCGAAGACGTACAGCGCATTGTTTCTGTTGTGGAGGACAGGCGCAAGGAAGCAAAGTTCAAGGGCAGGACGATTTAATCACCTGCATATAGTAAACAAAGTAATTACACTAAATCCAAAGTAACATGAATGAACTGATTAACAAGGACAGCGAGTGGATAATCCACTTCATGGGCAGTCTCGACCGTCTTTTGGACAACTTTGAGCATCTGACCGCCAATCACCGCCCGACACTGAACGGAGAGCGTTTCTTCACCGACAAGGAGGTGTCGGCACGGCTGAAAGTGAGCCGCCGGACACTTCAGGACTATCGAAACGAAGGACGCATAGCCTATATCCAGTTAGGCGGTAAAATCCTCTACCGTGAATCCGACATCGAAAGGATGCTGAATGACGGCTACC
>NZ_BEWW01000246.1 GCF_002933955.1 Prevotella sp. MGM2 | reverse complement strand
TACAATCTATATTTTAACACTCCGAAATGTAATGAAAAGTTAAATATGTTAAAGTTGAATGGAGATGTTCGTATTGGGGGCAATCATTTTGTTTGCTTGTCGCCTCCTTTGATTATTCTTGAAAAACAAAGGGGAATGACAGCTGCCTTCATTACTGTAATCATGAGACGGTACGATATAAAGTACTGTTATCTGTTGCTTTTCTTGGAGTGTCGGCCTGAAGTTTCTATAAGAAGAACGAGAGGCAACGAACTTTTTCAGTTTGTTCGTTACCTCCCGCTTGACTGTCTTATCGCAGTGTATATGCTATAAGTATTGGGCTGGCGTGCTTATTCGGCGGTCGTCTCATTCTCCTCCTCTACTTGGGGAGCGAACTCGGTATAACCATTGTTCACTAGGATGTTGTACCACTGAATGAGTTTTTTGATATCCGTGGAATAAACGCGTTCGCGGTCATAATTGGGAAGGACGGCAGCCATGAACTCTGCAAGCTCTGCAGCAGTGGCTTTTTTGGGGTCAAGGCTAACGGGGGCGCCGTTTTCTTTTTCCTTGACAGATTCGAAAATTTCCATCAGAGGTTTGTCCTCATCGTCAGTATACATGGAAATGTCGTTGAGAGAGGTGACACGGTCACGTGCACCGGCAGGAATACGTCTTTTCAACTGGTCAACAGATTCTACAATAAGCATGTTACGGCCTTGGGAAACCAAGCGGTACAACCCGGGTTTTCCCGCGATGGCTAAAATGGTATCTTTCATGACAAAATTTTATTAGTTTCAGAAAATTTTTCGCAAAGTTAAGTTTTTTGAGTGAGAAATGGAGAGGCTTTGGCCTAATTTTTTATTTGATGGCCATGTGTAGCAGATTGTTGATGTCGTCTGCCAGATGAATATCGTCATTGCGCAAACAAAAATCGGCTCTTCGCTGTTTCTCCGTTTCGGGCAGTTGTAGGGCCATCCACTTGCGTGCCTGAATCTCGTCAATGTTGTCGCGCAACATAAGGCGTTCCAGCCGTGTTTTTTCTGAAACTATGATTGTGGCTGTGATGTCTGTCAATTTGTCAAATCCGGCTTCAAAAAGAAGGGCGCATTCCATGAAAACAACCGGACAGTCCGTGTGTAGTGTGCTCCAGTCTGTGAAAGCTTTCGCTACTTTCGGGTGAACAATGCCGTCAATTCGGGTGGCATTTTCCTTGCCGGCACAAAGATAGGATGCCAATACGGATTTTATCAGGTTGCCGTCAGGATCATATACTTCCTGACCGATGAGTTCAGTCAGTGCCTTGCGCACTTCCACGTCAGTACGGATGATTCGTTTGGCCTCGTCATCACAATAAAAAACCGGATAACCGGCAGTTTCCAACTGGTGACACACATAGCTTTTTCCGCAGCCAATCCCTCCTGTGATGGCTATGCGGACGGGGAACGGGCGATTGCTGTTCTTCATATAGGTATTTTCGTACGGACAGTTGCAGGCTTCATTCGTAAAGTCTTCGGGAATATTCGCTTTACAGGTAGCCGGGGCGGCGTTATTTATGGGTTTCGATAACATATTCTACCTCTTCAACGCTTAATCGTGCGTGTGAAATCTGTTGGGACTTCGTTGTTAGTTGCAGACGGCAAGTGTTGCTGCCGTCTGCCGGCAGATTCAGATAATCGGCCACCACCGTAAAATCATCGGGAGTAATGTGACGGTATTGGCTCATGCTGACTTGAAAAGTAACCTCAACCTGAGCGGGAAAAGTACGTAGCTCCGTGCCCTCTGGCATGTTCGCGCCAATGATGGGAACCGTTACTTTTTTTTCTACCAATCGGTCAGTGGCTACTGAAACAGTTACTTCATCCGGCATGAATTTTACGCCAGGTATGGTGCGTAACTTTTTGTTTTTCCTGATGTCTGTCGTGAGCCGTTGCATGTCGGCGGTTCCAACATAGGCGGCTCGCAAAGTGTCAAGCACGTTCGTTGTGGCCAGAACGGTTACGGAATCGGGAGAGAGATGCTGGTGAAGAATTGCGTAACCTGTTTCTGCCTTTATGGGGCTCTGTAGTTTTACCGGCACACGCTTGGAGCGTCCGTAGGTATAGTAGAACTCCAGTGTATCGGGCTTCATGGCTACGATAACGGTGCCAGCTGAAAGAGTCGGGCGGAGTTGCTTTATGAGTCCGGATGAGAGGATATTTACGCGGCCTTCTTGTCGGGCGTAGGTGGAGAAGTCAAGGACGATGCGCGGTAATTTGTCGTTATATAAGTAGTTGAGCAGTGTTATTCCTTTGTCGCGTAATGTTACTTTGGCCGTTTGTGGCAGTTCTCCGGTTATGACTACGCCTTTGGGCAAGTTGCGCAGTTCGATGGGCACGTCGATTTCTTCTTCATAGGTCTCATTAAGTTTCTGGAATAGCCAGAACGCTGAGGAGAGAGCCAGGAAGAATAGGAAAGTCAGGAATTGCCGGTTCCACATTCGGCGTATGAGTGCGCTAAAGAATATGCCCATTTTCGTCATGACAGGAGCGGATGTTTTTTGGAGGGAATAACAGTTTTGTGAGAAAGGCGGCTGGTTGGATTTTTACGATAGGATAAAAAACTGTGCAGGAGTGAAAAAATAAGTGGAATATGAAAAATCAGCATGACGGTGAGTTGTGCCGGTTTCACATTCCACATGTTTTTTACAGAGGCTGGTCTGATTTCTTATCGCTGTGCCACAGTGCTGCCACTAGGCATGATGGCGCTTTTCTCGAATGTCATTTTAACGCCGGTGGCTACTTCAAGTAGCACAGTGTTGTTGGTGTCGTCTATTGTTTTGATGGTGCCGTGTATGCCGCCTATCGTGATGACGTTTTGTCCGGTCTGTAGGGCGTTGCGGAACTTCTGAATTTCTTTCTGCTTTTTGTTTTGCGGACGAATCATGAAGAAATAAACGATAGCAAAGAGGACTACCATCATGACGATAGTGGGAATCATGCTGGGTTGCTGTCCCTGTGTGGCGGGAACTGCGTCCAGAAGTGTGAACAAGAGATGGTTCATAGTGTTGGAATTATTGTTATTTTAAAAGTTTGTTTTCGCTTTTTGCTTTTTTTACGATGCTGTCGAGCAAACCATTGATGTAGGAAGCGCTCCGGGGAGTGCTGTATATTTTGGCTATGTCGAGATATTCGTTGAACGTGACGTTGAGCGGAATGTTAGGTATTGAGAATATTTCGGTGAGAGCTATCTGCATGATGATGACGTCCATGTAGGCCAGCCGGTTGAATTCCCAGTTCTTGCAGTTATCTTTGATGAGCTGGCGCATTTCCATGCCGCGTTCCAAGGTGGTGCGGAAAAGTTTGACGGCGAATTCGCGGTCTTCATCTGATGCGAATTCCGGCAAGAGAGGCTGTTCGGGAGTAGAAGCCTCGTTGAACCGCTTGATGGTCTTGAGTACGAAGGAGTCGATAATGTCCTTGTCGTCGTTCCAATAGAGGCTATGGTCTTCAAGCAGGCTGTCGAAGTCTTCGTTGTTGCAGATGCACGTTTTGTAGAGCTTGCGCACCACTTCGCGATCGGCTTCGTAGGTGTAGTCCTCCTTGTCGAGGTAGAACCGGAATACGTCATTCTCCATGAACTTGGTATAGGTCTTTTTGAGAAAGGCATCTTCCTCAATCCAGTCCTGTTTTTGTTTTTCTATATATTCGCCCAATTCTTTGTTCTCGGCGAGTTGCGCCAAAAAGAGGTTGGCGGCGAATCGGCCGTCGGGGGTCACATCGTCAGTGTGAGTTTGCAGTCGTTTGTTGCGGGCACGGAATGCGGCGTCTTTCTGTTCTGCGAGTGTTTTCATCCTCACGAGGACAGACAGCAGGTATTTGTATAGGTCATAGGCTTTGCCCATGCTGAACATTAACTCTTTTTCTGCCACTTCTATGGTTTTGCCCTCGTTTTGGTAGTAGGCGTAAGTCAGCTGAACCACTTTCAGCCTTATTAGTTCTCTATTGATCATAATGTCGAAATGCTTCTGGCTTGTGTTGCGGGCAGGACGAAGGTGGAAACAGTCTTTATGACCATCGAAAAGCCACTTTTCCCCTGCTTTCAGTGTGCAAAAATACGAAAAAAAGCCCTATATTCTCGATTTTCTTTCTGCTTTTTTAGGTACTTATAAAAAAAGGTTGCATTTTTGTAATGCGGATGTGACAAAGTGTCGCGGCGTGAGAACGTTTTGTTCGCCAACCTTTAAAATTTAAGAGCCATGAGTGAATTGATGAAAGAAAGGCATGAGAGAGAGATCTTGTTTTCGAAGACTGTGAAAGCCGGCAGACGTATCTATTATTTTGACGTGAAGAAAGACCGCAATGACGGTATGTATATTTCCATAACGGAAAGTAAGCGGGTTAAGGAAGGCACGAAAGATGTCCGTCCTGTGCTGGAAAAGCACAAGATATTCCTTTATAGAGAAGATATGGAGAAATTTACCGCAGCCTTCGAAGCTGTTGCTGGTTTTGTGGAGGAAAACAGTCCGGTCGGTTTAAGTCATCCGTATGGCGGGGGACATTCCGATTTCGTTATAGAGGGACAGCAACCTGAGGTTGGCGGCGAATATGAAACCGATGATAATGACGGTGGTGACGGCTTCCGTACAGGTAAATCCGTTTCGGAATTCCGTTTTGACATAGACTTCTGAAGTGTCACAAATGACTGTTTTGGGTAGACTCGTCATTTTAACACTTCTTGCTTTTGGTCTGAAAAAGTTGTATCTTT
>NZ_BEWW01000245.1 GCF_002933955.1 Prevotella sp. MGM2 | reverse complement strand
ATGCACCGGAATTTCGGCTTGACCCCTTCGTTGCCCAAACTCCATGTAACGATGCAGGGATGGTTTTTAAGCACGTAAACATTATTGCGGTTGCGCTCTATGTGAGCCTGCTCCCAAAGGGGAACTTTGGCAAGGGTTTTATCACCATAGCCCATTCCGTGACTTTCGAGATTAGCTTCCCCCACCACATAAATGCCGTAGCGGTCGCACAAATCGTACCACCGCGGGTCGTTGGGATAATGACTGGTGCGCACGGCGTTGATGTTGAGTTCTTTCATTATTCTGATATCCTGCACCATGCGTTCCACTGGCACCACATAAGCTCCGAGGGGGTCCATTTCATGACGGTCGGCACCTTTGATGAGCACCGGTTGTCCGTTGACCAGGAAGCGTGCATTTTTTATTTCAATGCGGCGGAAGCCCACGTTCTGTGTCAGACTTTCAAGCAAATGCCCATCCTTTTTCAGGTCTACCCGCAAACGGTAGAGATTTGGGGTTTCCGCTGTCCACTTGAGCGGGTTCTCCAGTGTCATTTCAACCTGTGCCTGCCCGTTGCGTGCAAAAGTCGTGCCACGTTGTTCTGCCACGGCATTGCCCCGACGGTCGAACAGTAATACAT
>NZ_BEWW01000244.1 GCF_002933955.1 Prevotella sp. MGM2 | reverse complement strand
TAACATTTCAGCTCTCGAATTTTAACAAATGCACCGGAATTTCGGCTTGACCCCGTATTATCTTTTTGGGGCTTAGCTTGTATCTTACGCGGGGGGCTTGGAGTGTATTCATTATGGAGGTGACAGATGTGGGCGGGTTGTTGTGTGAAAGATGGGAGAATATCTCCGTTGGGATGTTCATCTTTGTTATTCAGTTACAAAAGTACAAAAAAACGGGTTATTTCTCATACGGATTCATTAAATTTGCAGATAGTTTGGAATGCGGGCGTCCGGTGGCAGGCACGGCTTATGTTTTTGTGCCCGGCCCGTCCGGATAGTCGTGGCATCGTACTGTCAGGTTGTGATTTTGCCGTCAGACGGTATTTAAAAGTTGCTGTCATTCATCAGGAAACATGATAGAGAAACATTTTGTACTTGAGGAAGCTGATCCTGTGGCGTTTTTTGGCGTGAATAATGCCAATTTGCGTTTGTTGCGTGCACTTTGCCCGAAGTTGCGTGTCATAGGCCGTGACAATGTGGTCAAGGTGATGGGAGGCGAGGAGGATATGGCTGATTTTGAAGACACTTTCAAGGCTTTGGAGGAACATTGTGTCCGGTATAATCAATTGTCGGAAGAAGAGGTTCTTGATATAGTGAAGCGGCGTGTGCCTAATCGTGAGTTTTCCGGAGATGTGATTGTTTACAGTACTGGTGGCAAACCTATTACGGCACGTACGGAAAATCAGAAAAAACTGGTGGAGGCGTATGAGGGCAACGACATGCTGTTTGCCATAGGCCCTGCCGGTTCCGGTAAAACGTATACAGCGATAGCTTTGGCTGTTCGTGCACTGAAAAATAAGGAAATCAAAAAAATCATTTTGAGCCGTCCGGCTGTGGAGGCTGGAGAGAAACTGGGCTTTTTGCCCGGTGATATGAAAGACAAGATAGATCCTTATCTTCAACCGTTGTATGATGCCCTGCAGGAAATGATTCCGCCTGCAAAGTTGCAGGAATATATGAGTACGAACGTTATACAGATCGCGCCTTTGGCTTTTATGCGCGGGCGTACTCTTAATGATGCTGTTGTGATTCTTGACGAGGCTCAGAATACAACAACGGCGCAGATTAAAATGTTTCTCACCAGAATGGGATGGAACACCAAGATGATCATTACAGGTGACGGCACGCAAATAGATTTGCCTGCTTCACAGAAAAGCGGGCTGACGGAGGCTATCCGCATTTTGAAGAATGTTTCCGGCATTGCTTTCATTACTATGGATAAGAGGGATATTGTGCGCCATAAACTTGTGACGCGGATTGTCGAGGCTTATGAAAGCGATGCGGAGAGAATGAAAGAGAGAAAGGAGAAGGATTCTGATAACTGTTGACACCTTCCATAGATGGCAAGGCTTGAGTCTGTAACAGTTTTGAGGCTTAAATATACAATATCAATAAAGACATATAATAAAATGAGTGCTTTAACAAAAACCGATTTTGAGTTTCCCGGGCAGCAGGGGGTATATCACGGTAAAGTCCGTGACGTTTATAATTTGGGCGATAAGCTCGTGATGGTCGCTACCGACCGCATTTCGGCTTTCGATGTGGTTTTGCCTAAAGGTATTCCTTTTAAGGGCCAGGTGCTTAATCAAATCGCCGCAAAATTCTTGGATGCGACGGCTGATATTTGTCCTAACTGGAAATTGGCTACTCCTGATCCAATGGTTACAGTAGGAGTGATGTGTGAAGGCTTTGCCGTAGAAATGATAGTACGAGGCTATCTTTGTGGCAGTGCCTGGCGTGCCTATAAAAGTGGTGTACGTGAAATTTGCGGCGTGAAGTTGCCTGAGGGCATGAAGGAGAATCAGAAATTTCCAGAACCGATTGTGACGCCGACAACTAAGGCTGAGATAGGCGAACATGATCAAGATATCTCGAAAGAGGAAATTCTGGCACGTGGTCTGGCTACCCCCGAAGAATATGAGATACTGGAAAAATATACTTTGGCTCTGTTTAAGCGTGGTACGGAAATTGCGGCCAAGCGCGGACTGATTCTCGTTGACACGAAGTATGAATTTGGCAAGCATGAGGGTAAGATCTATTTGATGGATGAAATTCATACACCGGACTCTTCACGTTACTTCTATAGTGAAGGTTACACTGACCGTTTTGAAAAAGGTGAGCCGCAGAAACAATTGTCGAAGGAATTTGTGCGCGAATGGCTGATGGATAATGGTTTCCAAGGTAAGGAGGGACAGACAGTACCAGAAATGACGCCTGAGGTGGTGAAAAGTATTTCGGAGCGCTATGTTGAACTTTACGAACACATTACCGGTGAAAAGTTTGTGGCGGAAGCTGATGTGGATGTAATGGCCCGCATAGAGAAAAATGTGACGGATTATTTGATTAAATAAACTTTGATATTCGTTTTATAATGAACAGGAATCATCCTAGCCAAAGATGATTCCTGTTCATTATAATATAGGTACATGTAATAGCTATAATGATTCAATACGGTGAATTGGCTTACTGACAGTAGGCTATAGTTACTAGGCAATTTCTGTATGTAAGGGGGTGTGCCTTTCTGAAGAAAATGGTAGTGGCTCATGTTTTTGACAGTAGGTGTAAGATTATGGGCGTATTGGGAAACTATTTGTTTTTGGGCTGAAAATATTGTATCTTTGCCCGATAAAATCGCAGATAGAAGAAGCCATAAACAGACGGAGTTGTTCATGAAACATTTTGAATTACATTCACAATACAAACCGACAGGTGACCAACCGGAAGCAATTCGACAACTCACCGAAGGCGCTTTAGCCGGCGCGCCGGCTCAAACACTTTTGGGAGTAACAGGATCGGGAAAAACATTTACCGTAGCCAATGTCATTGCCAATCTCAACAAACCGACCTTGGTCTTAAGCCATAACAAAACTTTGGCCGCACAGCTCTATTCAGAGTTTAAGAGTTTTTTTCCTGACAATGCTGTGGAATATTATGTTTCTTATTATGACTATTATCAGCCGGAAGCCTATATCGCTTCTACCGATACTTATATCGAAAAAGACCTTGTCATTAATGAAGAAATAGACAAGCTGCGCCTTGCCGCCACTTCTTCATTACTTTCCGGCCGCAATGACGTTATTGTTGTTTCTTCCGTGTCCTGTATTTATGGTATGGGCAATCCGGCTGCATTTTATGAAAATGTAATAGATTTGAAAACAGGTCGGCGAATGGCTCTCAATGCCTTGTTGCGCAAACTTGTGGACAGTTTGTACACTCGCAACGACATAGCGCCTAAAGCCGGTAACTTTCGTGTAAAGGGAGATACTGTTGATGTTTATTTGGCCTATTCCGAAGAACTCATAAGAATAACCTTTTGGGATGATGAAATTGACGGAATTGAGGAGGTAGATGCCGTAAGTGGCATGCGTATGGCTACTTTTGATGAATACAAAATATATCCCGCCAATCTTTTTCTCACATCAAAGGAGACTCAGGAACTGGCCATACGTAAAATACAAGATGACCTGGTGGAGCAAGTGGAACTGTTGCAATCGCAAGGAAAATCTCTGGAAGCCAAGCGGCTTAACGAACGTGTCAGCTATGATATTGAAATGATACGCGAGCTGGGGCACTGTTCGGGAATCGAAAATTACTCCCGCTACTTTGACGGACGCGCTCCCGGTTCCCGCCCCTACTGTCTGTTGGATTTTTTTCCGGAAGATTTCCTCATTGTTATTGATGAGAGCCATGTCAGTGTACCGCAGATCAGCGCTATGTACGGTGGTGATCGTTCGCGCAAAGAGTCGCTTGTCAACTATGGATTCCGATTGCCTGCAGCGCTTGACAACCGCCCGTTGACCTTTGATGAATTTCATGAAATGGCCAAACAGGTGATCTACATCAGTGCTACTCCTGCTGATTATGAACTGGCCGAGAGTGAAGGTGTCGTTGTGGAACAGATCATCCGTCCGACAGGCCTTCTTGACCCCCCCATTGAAGTACGACCGGCTGATTTTCCGATTGACGACTTAATGGAGGAAATCCGCAAGTGTATCGAACGGGATGAACGGACACTCGTTACGACATTGACCAAGCGCATGGCTGAAGAGTTAACAGCTTACTTGATAAAAAACGGGGTGAGAACGGCTTATATTCACAGTGACGTGGACACGCTGGAACGTGTACAAATTATGGAAGATTTGCGAAGAGGAATATACAGTGTACTTGTCGGTGTCAATCTCTTGCGTGAAGGACTGGATTTGCCAGAAGTTGCTTTGGTCGCTATTCTTGATGCCGATAAAGAAGGCTTCCTGCGTTCACATCGTTCCCTGACACAAACCGCAGGCCGTGCCGCACGTAATGTCAACGGCCGTGTTATCATGTATGCCAATAAAATCACACCATCCATGCAACAGACCATTGACGAGACGGAACGCCGGCGCATGAAGCAGTTGAGCTATAACGAGATGAACGGCATAACGCCTAAGCAGGTATGTAAATCTACAGATGGCAACGAACTGACACAACTGAAAAAGAATTCCGAATCCCGCAAACAGTTTACCATTACCGGGGAATGGCCGGTATTACAGGCGGCTGAGGCTGCACCGCAATACGGCAAGGCTGCAGATCGAGAGACATCGGAACAGCGCATCGAAAGTCTGCGCCAACAAATGAAAGAAGCCGCCGCACGCCTTGATTTTGTATTGGCCGCCCAGTTACGCGATGAAATGTTGTTGCTGGAAAAACAAAAAAATAGTATGAAATGAAATCCCTTTTTCTCTTTCTCAAAAATTGGACTTTGCCTATAGCAATGACCTGCGGTATCATGGGATATTTTATCTATACAGGCATACCTGCCTTATTGCCGACACGAATGTTTGTGCACAATGCTGTAGCTTTCATACAGCCGGCACTTATATTCTCCATGCTTTTCATCACGTTCTGTAAGGTTGACCCTCATCATTTGCGCTTACGCCGTTGGCATGGTTGGCTGTTACTTATACAGACAACAGTGTTTTCCCTTCTATCCCTTATCCTCATTGTTCTATCCCAACATCTGTCCGCAGGCTCTATAGCCATTGTTGAAGGAGCCATGCTTTGTTTCATTTGTCCAACGGCTACAGCTGGAGCTGTTGTTACAGCTCGGCTGGGTGGTGATGCTGCCGGACTTACTACCTATACGATATTCATAAATATAGCCGCTGCTGTCATCGTTCCTCTTTTTCTCCCTCTTATACACCCTCATCCTGAATTGGATTTTCTCAACTCCTTTTCTCTCATTGTCGGAAAAGTTTTTCCCATGCTTATTTGTCCTTTTTTTGCTGCAATGCTGATACGAAGACTATTTCCGCGCATCCACAATATCATCTTGAAATGCAAGGATCTGGCTTTTTATCTGTGGGCCATAGCCCTTTCAGTTGCGATAGCCATAACAGTCAGAAGTATAGTCCACACCAATGTATCTTTAATCAATCAGATCGGTATAGCCTTCGTCAGTTTGATAAGTTGCGTTATTCAATTCCGGATAGGACGATATTTCGGCAAGCGCTATGGATGCCCAATAAGTGCCGGTCAGAGTCTTGGGCAAAAGAATACTGTTTTTGCCATTTGGATGGGATATACCTTCCTGACTCCTGTCAGTGCTATTGCAGGAGGTTTTTATAGCGTGTGGCATAACATTTTCAATTCATGGCAACTTTATGAGAAACGGAAAAAAGAAGCGTATCTCAGTGAGCGGTAATGTCAGTTGCTTTTTGAGGTAGACGGTAATTTATTGTTTGGGTCCTGTCAGGAAGAAATTTTTATTTTTTGTGGTCTTTTTTCTGTCAAGAGCGAGTTTGGTTGCTGGATATAATGGCTCTATTAATTATAAGATGCAACCGGTAGAATGAAAGATAGGGAAAATTAGGGGAAAAACAGGGTCAAGCCGAAAACACGGTGCATGAATTTTGAGAAAAGTGTTAAATTTGT
>NZ_BEWW01000243.1 GCF_002933955.1 Prevotella sp. MGM2 | reverse complement strand
AATTTAACACTTTTCTCAACATTCATGCACCGTGTTTTCGGCTTGACCCGGGAATACGATAGTCGTGATATATTATAAATTGGAGTATATATAAAAAGCAGGCGGCCAATTTCTCAACTGGTCGCCTTTTAGGTTTAATAGGTATTAGTTCTTAAGTTAAAAAGATTGATTATTGGATAACAGTGCAAAAGTGGTTTTTTATTTTAAAATAACCAAATTTTAAAACATGTCAGATAACATAAAATTTATTTTCTGCTTAAAATATAACCACAATTACAACTTTTTCTTTTAGGAATTCATAGAAAGTAGGAATTCGTCATTGT
Organism: Prevotella sp. MGM2; assembly: GCF_002933955.1. GTDB lineage: Bacteria > Bacteroidota > Bacteroidia > Bacteroidales > Bacteroidaceae > Alloprevotella. The sequence goes on along the minus strand of NZ_BEWW01000243.1, from coordinate 75,157 downwards.
CTATAGTTCCTTCCATTCTTTTTTTGACTTCTCCCATAGCTTCCACAGCATTCATATCAGTTATATATTTTCGCAGAATCCACATACGGTTTAAGGTCTGTTGGTCTTGTAGCAAGTCATCACGGCGTGTACTTGAAGCTACAATGTTGACAGCAGGAAATATTCGTTTATTAGCCAATGTACGGTCAAGTTGTAATTCCATATTACCGGTTCCTTTGAATTCTTCGAAAATTACTTCATCCATTTTTGACCCAGTGTCTATTAATGCTGTTGCAATAATAGTCAGTGAACCGCCACCTTCAATATTGCGTGCGGCACCGAAAAAACGTTTAGGTTTTTGAAGAGCATTAGCATCAACACCACCAGTCAATACTTTACCAGAAGCGGGCGAAACAGTGTTATAAGCACGTGCTAGACGTGTTATGGAGTCAAGGAAGATCACAACATCGTGTCCGCATTCAACCATACGCTTTGCCTTTTCAAGTACAATATTGGCTATCTTGACATGACGTGCAGCCGGTTCATCAAAGGTTGATGCAATAACTTCAGCTTTAACTGTACGTGCCATATCTGTAACTTCTTCTGGACGTTCGTCAATGAGTAGCATCATCAAGTAAGTATCCGGATGATTTCGTGCAATGGCATTGGCTATATCTTTCATTAGCATAGTCTTGCCTGTTTTTGGCTGAGCGACAATGAGTGCACGTTGTCCTTTGCCTATTGGGGTAAACAAATCGACAATGCGGCATGAGAGGCTGTCGTTTTTCCCTGAACAAAGATTAAATTTTTCCTCAGGAAAAAGAGGTGTTAAATGGTCAAATGATACGCGATCCCGAACTTCTATTGGAGTATGGCCGTTAATGCGACTAATTTCAGCCAGAACGAAGAATTTTTCGTTTTCGCGGGGAATCTTTACCAAGCCTTCTATAACATCACCCGTTTTTAAGCCGAACAGATTGATTTGTTGTTGTGATATATAAATATCGTCAGGTGATGTTAAATAGTTGTAGTCTGATGAACGTAAGAAGCCGTAACCTTCATTCAGAACCTCTAAAACGCCTCGGCCCTCAAGTGACAGGCTCTCTTCTGGTATGGGAAATAGCTTGTCTTGTGTGTCTGAATTTATTTCAGGATATTCAGTTGACGATAATGTGGTATCTTCTTTGAACTTTCTGAAATTCAAAGAAGAGGTTGGTTGATATAAACGCTCTTCGTCAATATTGTTATCATAAAAGAAATCCTGATAATTGTTTGGGATATCTTTGATTATGATGAAATCCTTATCAATTTGGTTCATCTGTATGCCTTGAAGGTTTTGCAGGTGCGGGTTAATACCATTTGGCATACCTGAATTATTCAATGTGTTGATTGAAATATCTTTTTCGTTATCTTCTTGATTGACCAATGTTGCATTTATCGTTTCAGTATCAGAAGAGTAGGAGGGTATTTCATTTTTTTGTTGGATTGCTTCTGATTGTTCTATCTGTTCTACTATAAAATCAGGAACTTCTTCTGATGTAGTAATTGGTTGTGTCTGATTGTTATCAGTTGTAGATTCTATACTTTCATCAAAGAGATTCTTGTAAAGAATATTCCCATAATCTTCAGCACTTTGTTCTGAGTCATTTTGCTTTTCTGCCATTTCTCGAGCGGCTATTTCTGCTTTTGACGGACGCCCGCGTTTCCGCTTTACAACCGTATCATGTGTATCGTTATTGGTTGTCATTGGTTCATTTTTTTGCTCGGGAGCTGTTTCAAAGCGTTCGCTGTGATTTTGGTTGGCTGAATATATGTGATTGACATCTTTCTTGATGATTCGGGACCTTCTGCCTGTTGTTGAGGAATCCTGATTTTCTGTGCTTTTTAATTCTGCCTGAGTGTCTAATATATCATATATGAGTTGATTCTTATCTTTGTGATTGGTATTGGTTATACCTATATTTTCGGCAACAGAACGAAGTTCATCTTCATCTTTACTCAGTAGTTGGTCTTTCGTGAGAAGTGACATTTTTTCTTGTATTTATGGAGATATTATGCGACACTATTTTGTCTTTTTACAGACGTATAAAATTATCGGAATTATGGGGGATAATATTAATATAAAGAGTTGTGAATAGTGTATACTTACTTTTCACGCCGCAAAATTAGTAAATAAAATATGTTTGTATTTGTCTGTATTAAATTTGTTGTTTAACACATCTTGTTTTAAACATAATAACGATACTATATTTTATTGGGATTTCTATTTTTTTTGCTCTATAATTTGTGTTTAAAGGCTTCAATCGCTTTTTCTGCTGTGAGAATTGCTTCTTCAAGCGGAAATGGCAATTCACCACCTGAGGCGTTTAGATGTCCGCCTCCGTTAAAAAACTGTTCTGCCATTTCGTTACATGGGAAGTCATCTACTGAACGAAGTGATACTCGGATGACATCTTTTTCAGTGTCCTCACGCAAAGATATACTTAAACGCATGCCACGTACTTGTAATGGCATGTTTACCAGTCCTTCACCATCGCCTCTGATAAAGTGGAAACGTTTCATTTCTTCACGGGTTATTGTCATGATTGATGCTCGCCGGGATTCATAGAAACGAAGTTTCTCATACAAAATATATCCTAAAAAACGGAGGCGGTTTTCGGAGTAGTTATTGAAGACATTACGGTATATTCTATCTTTATCTATGCTTTTGTTCAGCAGTAGACTGATTATAGAATAAATAACGGGAGAAGTGGAATTATAGGTAAATCCTCCAGTATCTGTCATCATACCAGTGTAGAGGCAGACAGCATCTTTAGAAGACATATCCTCATATCCTCCCATCTGATAAATAATTTTGAAAATGAGCTCACAAGTGGAACATGCCGAAGGATATGAAAAGACTAAATCGGCAGCAGTCATATCAGGATCAAGGTGATGATCTATGATAATTTTTGTAGCTTTTGACTCGCAGACAGCATTCCCCATTTCTTTTATCCTGTCAAGGCTGGAGAAGTCGAGCATGAAGATTAAGTCTGCTTGTTTTATTTTTGAGTTTGCCAAGTGAATATTGTCATCAAAGAACGACACATTATTACTTCCAGGAAGCCATTTCAGAAAATCGGGAAAAGGATTAGGCATTATAATGGCAGTACTTTTTCCTAAACGTCTAAGATATCCGGCTAAGCCGAGCGAAGCCCCTAATGCATCGCCATCAGGACTTCTATGGGCACAGATGACTATTTTATGTGCTTCGCGTATCAAATTTATGAGTTTGAATAAAACACTGTCATGAAGAATGAATAAATCGTTTTTTGTTGGCATGAAAAAATAAATGATGAAAAGTGGAATGATGCAGATGCTGTGGAAAGGTAAAAATGTGATTCAGCGAAGTTAAAGATCACGTAAAATCGTGATTTCTTCTGCAGGATCAGGAGCATTGAATATGGCGCTGCCTGCAACTAAGACATCTGCTCCGGCTTCGACCAATAAACGTCCGGTTGTTCTATTTACGCCTCCGTCTATTTCAATGAGGGCTTTCGAACCACTTTTTGTAATCAGATGCCGTAGACGACGTGTTTTTTCTAAACTGTGTTCTATGAATTTTTGGCCTCCAAAACCAGGATTGACAGACATAAGCATAACTAAATCCAAATCCGTGATGATCTCTTCCAAGACATTGACAGGTGTGTGAGGATTAAGCGTAACGCCTGCCATCATGCCTTTATCTTTGATTTGCTGAACAACACGGTGAAGATGAGTACAGGCTTCATAATGTACGTTCATTATTTTCGCCCCAAGATCACTGACTTCATTAATGAATTTTTCTGGTTGTACAATCATCAGATGTACATCAAGAGGTTTTTGGGATAAATGAGCCATTGCCTGCATTACTGGAAAACCGAAAGAAATGTTGGGAACGAACACTCCGTCCATAACGTCAAGATGAAACCAGTCAGCTGGACTGTTGTTGAGCATAGAAATGTCACGGTCTAAATGTCCGAAGTCTGCAGAGAGTAAAGAAGGGGAAATTAAAGGCACGCTGTTGTCTGATTTTAATATGTACAATATTACTTATTGAAATGTTTGCAAAAGTACAATATTTTATGGAATGTCTCGATTTTCAGCTTTGAAAATCTATTTTCAATATTAACATTTTTAACCTTTTGTTACATGTGATGATGGTTTTTCTGGTGTCTTGAAGGATTAGTAGAAACAAGGATAAGGGTATTTTGAAAAAGGCTACTTGGAATTTTTACGACAATACGGACTTTTTTGTAGTGGTACTATTGTTTTTTGCTTGAAAAATCGCTGTATATATTATGAAATCAGGCCATTCTTTTTGAATGGCCTGATTTCTATTACAAAGATACTAAATTTTCCGGCAAAAAGCAAGAAGTGTTAAAATAATGACGACTTGTTTTTTATGGGATTTCTCTGGAAGCCGAAAAATGTATATAGGTTATTTTTCCATATGGCGAACTATGCCATGTTTGGATTTCTTGATGAATGCAAGAATGTTTTCAATTTCCACACTCATGGGAATCTGTTCTGGGATTTTTATGACAGCATCTTCAAGACTGAAGTTGGCAGTGTAAATGATGCGATATGTGTTGACAATATGTCGAAGAATACGCTCAGTAACTCCAATATGCTTTAACAGAACAGCGTTGACACCATGATAGCAGGCAGGATTTCCACCTAGAATGATATAAGGAGGAATATCTTTCTGTACACGGCAGCCGCTTTGTATGAGTGAATAGCGCCCTACCCTGACATGTTGCTGAACGATAACACCGCTACTCATAATGGAGCGATCTTCAATTTCACATTCTCCAGCAATGCTGGCGCCAATGCCAATCACACATTGGTCATGTATTTTTACGTCATGACAAATGTGAACTCTATCCATAAGGAAATTGCCATTACCAATGGTTGTGGCTTTATCTTCATAGGTACTGCCGGCTATCACTACATTTTCACGAATACGGTTGTCATTACCTATTACAACATGTGTTTTCTGCCCTTCGACATAGTGAAAATCTTGAGGAGTGGCACCTATTACTGTGTTTTGGTACACAATATTGTTGCTGCCCATTGTAGTACCGCTAAGTATGCTGGCATAAGGCATGATGATACAATCGTCGCCTATGACAACATCTTTCTCGATATAGGCAAATGGCTTTACCTCTACGTTTTTTCCCAACTTTGCCTGTGGGTCTACGTATGCTAACGGACTGATCATAGTTATATGGTTTTTAGTTTACAAAGTTCGGTAAACAGAGCATATTGTTTGCAGGAGGAATAGGGGTCAGCCTGGTTGTATGAAAGCATTACCCTACCCTCTTGCAAAAATGATACTCATTAATTCTCTCTTCCTCCGCCCAAGGCCTGATATAAGCTGATGGCTGCTTGCATTTTGTCGAATTTGTCTGAAATGAGTGACAATTGTGCTTGCAATAAGGATTGTTGTGCGGTGAGCGTTTCCAGATAGGTTGTTGTATTGCCGTGTGTGAAGAGGAAATTAGTTCGTTCCACAGCTTTTTCTAACTCCTCAACTTGTTTTTTTCTGGAGTTTTCCTGTTCTATGGCTGTTTGATAACTGCGGAGGGCATTGCTTACTTCATTACCTGCATTGATGAGAGATTGTTCAAATTGTAATTGAGCCGCTTCCTGCTGAGCCTTTGAAATTTTCAGGTTGGCACGGAGTTGTCCTTTCATAAATAAAGGTTGAACAAGCGATGCTACGGCAGAAGCAATAAATTTTGGCGGGTTGATAATAGCGGCTCCGGCACTGTTTGTCCAACCGGCAGTGCCACCAAGTGTTATTTGGGGATAAAACGCAGCACGGGCCTGATTGGTGCCATAAAAGGCATAAGCCAGTTTTAGTTCTGCAATTTTTATGTCGGGACGATTGGCCAACAACTGCATAGGTATACCGGCGGACAAAGAAGAAGGAAATTTTTCCGCATTGAACGCAGAACGGGCAATCGGGTGCGGTGCTTCATGAAGCAAACTGCAAATGGCGTTTTCCGTTTCTGTGATGTTCTGCTCAAGCGAAGGTATTGTGGTTAATATTTGATAGTAATTGGCTTTGGTCTGTGCAACAGCTGCGCTGGTAGTAATTCCTCCGGCTTCAAGCATTGCTTCCATGGCCATAACATTCTTTTTCCAAATTTCAGAAGTCTCCTTGGTCACCTTAAGTTGCTCGTCAAGCATTTGTAATGTATAATACATATTTGCAATGGAGGCAATGATGCTTGTCCGGACAGCTTGTTTGCTGACCTGGGTTTGCAGGAGCGATACTTCGGATTGTTTTTTCGCGTTGCGCAGTGAACCGAAGGCGTCTATCTGCCAACTGGCTTGAATAGGAATAGTATAAGTTTTCGTAGCCTTTCCGGCATCGAAAGAACTGATTGTTCCTTGGGGTGAAAAAGATAAGGATGGCAAGAATGCCAAACGTGATGTCATGAGTCCGGCTTCGGCCTGACGAATTGTGAGATCTGCCACTTGTAAGTCCGTATTCTGTATTAAAGCCTTATTTATAAGACTTTGTAATCGAGAATCGGTAAAAACGTCCTGCCAAGGAGTATTGCCAAAATTGCTCGTATCAGACAGCATGACATTATATACGGATGTTGTATCTCTGTAAAGACTGTCTATGGGAAGGCCTTCCGGACGTTTGTAGTTGCTGTATAAGTTGCAACTGCTCAAAAGAACGGAACCTCCTATTATATATATAAGATGTCTCTTCATTTCTTGAATTTTTATCTTTTGTATGAAATAGAGGCCGGTGCTGTAGTGTTATTGGCTTACAGCACCGAACTCTCAAAATTTTCATTTACTTGCTGTATTGTTCAATATCGGCCTGAGCATCGGAATTGTCAATGTCTTCCCAAGTCATAGGAGTTAATTTTTCCTGTAAATACTGGAAAATGACGAAAAGAGCCGGGACTATAAAAATCTGGCAAATCATACCGATAAGCATACCGCCGATAGCTGTTGTTCCAAGAGAACGGTTACCATTGGCACCTACACCAAATGAGAACATCAATGGGAGCAGACCGATAATCATAGCAAGAGAAGTCATCAGGATTGGGCGTAAACGTGCACCCGCACCAAGCACTGCTGCCCATGATATGCTCATACCCATTTTGCGGCGTCCTAAAGCGAATTCGACAATCAGAATTGCATTTTTTGCCAAAAGGCCAATCAACATAATTAGTGCGATTTGCACATAAATGTTGTTTGCGGCTTCGCCGAATATCGGAACAATGCTGTTCAAACCTCCCATCAAATGTATGAACAGGAAAGAACCTGCCATACCGAAAGGTACGGAAAGCAATACGGCCCATGGCAAAATATAGCTTTCGTACTGTGCGGCCAGCAATAGGAATATAAAGCCAAAGCAAAGGATGAAAATAATGGCTGTGGCATTACCGCTTGTAGATTGTTCCTCACGTGAGTTACCGGAAAATTCGTAAGAATAACCTTGTGGCAGATGAGTTGCAGCTACTTCTTCAATGGCTTTGAGCGCCTGACCTGAAGTATATCCACTGGCTGGGTTTCCGTTGACAGCAATAGAGGTGTACATATTGAAGCGGTTGATATTATCTGGACCATATACCGGTTTAATTGTCATAAACTCAGTGATGGGAGCCATATCCTTGCCATTACGTACTTTGATCTTATAGAGACTTTCGAAATTAGCGCGTTCGCTTCTTTCTGCTTGAATCATTACACGGTAAATCTTTCCGAAACGGTTGAAGTTAGAAGCATATAGGCCACCGTAATAGCCTTGGAGTGTTGTCAAAATGTCGCTGGGCGACAAGCCGGCGCGCTTACATTTTGCGGCATCAATATCAATTAGATATTGTGGAAAGTTGGGGTTGAAAGTCGTTTGAGCAGATTCTATCTCCGGACGCTTCTCCAATTCAGCCAGAAAATCCTTTGACACATTAAAGAAAGTGTTGATGTCGCCACCAGTGCGGTCTTGAAGATTAAAGGTAAAGCCATTGGTAACGCCATAACCGGGAATCATTGGTGGCTGGAAGAATAAAACCTGCGCGTCTTTAAATACATCTCTTGCCTTGAGGTATAGGTTGGCAAAAACGACAGTTGAACTTTCTTTTAAAGAACGTTCATCCCAATCTTTCAACTTGATGATGAAGGAACCGTAGCTGGGACCTTGTCCGCCAATGAAGCTATATCCGGAAATAACCGTACTGGCTTCTACCGCGGGACTGGAGCGCACCATGCTGTCTACTTGAGCTAGAAATGCTTCTGTCCGATCTTGAGAAGTACCTGCTGGCATTGTTACAACACCCATAATCGTACCAGTGTCTTCGGTGGGAACCATTGCGGTTGGTGTACGATTCATCATGAAAATCAGTCCGGTAACACTGATTGCAACGATTATGCTAGTCAATATTGGGCGTTGGATGAATTTCAGTACATGCTTTTTATACTTCTTAAGAATGGATTCATATGAATTATTGAAAGCATTTTGGAATTTCTGTGTGCTAAGGCCTATGAGCGCTATGATACTAAGAACAACCAATACGATTGTAATTATCGGATGTTCCTCAAAATTGAATCCTCCGAAAATCATACCGAGAATGGCAACAATAATAAGTATCATTGTCACGCTTGGATGGATTAATTTGCCAAAAGCCTCAGAGTATCGTTTCAGCATGGTTGTACGCGCTGCTTTCATAGCTGTTCCCATACGTTCTTTCAAAGAAGAGTTCTCTTCTCTGTGTGGTTTCAACAAGATAGCACAGAGTGCCGGCGAAAGTGTGAGAGCATTCAATGCTGAAAAACCGATAGCGATGGCCATCGTTAAACCGAATTGGCGATAGAAGGTTCCAGCGGTACCTGGCATGAAGCTTACAGGAATAAATACAGCCATCATTACCAGAGTAATGGAAACAATTGCCCCACCCAATTCACTCATGGCATCGATTGCAGCCTTACGGGACGACGTGTATCCTTGGTCTAGTTTGGCATGCACACCTTCTACTACAACAATGGCATCGTCTACGACAATGGCAATAGCCAATACCATGGCTGAGAGAGTAAGCAGGTTGAGAGAGAAGCCAATAAGGTACAAGACAAAGAAAGTTCCAATAAGAGCTACAGGAATTGCAATGGCGGGAATGATGGTAGAGCGGAAGTCTTGCAGGAAGATAAACACCACAATAAATACGAGGATAAATGCCTCGATAAGTGTCTTTATTACTTCATGAATTGAAGCGAACAAGAAATCATTGGCATTTTGGGCTACTGTGATATTCATGCCGTCAGGAAGATCTTTCTTGCATTCTTCAAGTAAGCTCTCAATGTCTTGAATGATTTGTGTGGCATTACTGCCGGCAATTTGCATCACCATGCAGGATACAGCATTATGTCCGTTCACCTTACCCGTAAAGGAGTAAGTTTCGCGACCTAATTCTACGCGGGCGATGTCTTTCAGATGGAGTACAGTTCCGTCCTCATTGGCTCTGATGACGATGTTCTCAAACTCGGGAACTTCCTGCAAGCGCCCTTTGTAGCGGAGCGTGTATTGGAATGTCTGTCCTTCACGCTCACCTATACTGCCTGGTGCTGCTTCAATGTTCTGTTCGGCAAGTGCAACAGACACATCAGAGGGCATCAGGTGGTTTTCTGCCATCTTTTCAGGGTTAAGCCAAATTCGGAGTGAATAGTTGGCTCCCATAACCATGGCATCGCCGACACCCTTTACACGTTGAACTTGCGGAATGATATTGATTTGTGCATAGTTTTCAATAAAAGCCGGGTCATATTTGTCTGCCTCATCTACGATTGAGAAAATCATCAACATAGAGTTTTGGCGTTTTTGCGTAATCACACCCACTCTGGTCACCTCTGCAGGCAACAAACCTTGGGCTTTGGCCACACGGTTTTGCACGTTGACTGCAGCCATGTCGGGGTCAGTTCCTTGTTTGAATGTAATTTGAACAGAAGCTGAACCAGTGTTGGTTGCTGTGGAAGTCATGTAGTCCATGTTCTCCACACCATTGATTTGTTCTTCAAGGGGGGATATTACAGAATTCAATACAGTTTGTGCATTGGCTCCTGTATAAGATGTACTCACCTGAATGGTAGGTGGTGCAATATCCGGATATTGGGTAATGGGAAGTGATATAAGTCCCAAGATACCCAAGATAACTATCAGCACGGAAATAACCGTTGAAAGCACCGGACGATTAATAAATCTGTCGAGTTTCATATATGCTGTGATTTTTGTTCTGCCGCTGTAAAGTCTGTGTTCTAGCGGTTTTTGTTTTCATGATTTATGCAACTGTTTCCTACGTTTATTTTTCACCGGGCATTTTGCCATCCTTCAGGTCTTGATTGGCTTTAGCGCGGTTCTTCTCTGCTTGCTGCGGAGTGATAGGATTGATTTTCATTCCTTTTTTCAGTTGATTGACACCTTCTGTTACAATACGTTCACCTGCTTTCAAACCACTGGTCACAATATAACTTTTGCCATCGTTTTGTGTCATTACTTGAATTTCACGGGAATCGACGGTGTTATTTTGATTTACAATGTAAACGAATTTCTTGTTTTGGATGTCGTATGTGGCTTTTTGGGGAATCAGTATAGCGTTGTCTGAATGAGTGGGAATCAGTATGGAGCCTGTACCGCCGGAGCGAAGTATGAGACCGGCATTATCAAAAGTTGCACGCATTTGTACAGCACCCGTATTTTGGTCTATTACTCCGCTTACAGCTGTTATATGGCCTTGCTGAGAATATTGAGAGCCATCTGCCAGAACAAGATTGATGGCAGGCATGGCCTCAATGGCTTTTTCTATACCGCCGCTTTCGCGTGTCAAGTCAAGCAGCTGTTTTTCTGTCATGCTGAAGTATACATATACCTTTGAAATGTTTGAAACAGTGGTCAGAGGCTCTGCAGAAGCTGAACTCACCAAACTTCCTACACGGAAGGGAATGGTTCCTACCACACCGTTAGAGGGGCTGGTGATGGTGCAATAGCTCAGATTGTTTTTGGCATCAGTAAGAGCGGCACGGCTTTGAGCCAATTGAGCTTTGAAGGCTTGCAGCTGGTTCTGGGCAATGTCATAATCGTATTTGCTGATAATTTGTTTCTCATAAAGTTTACGCTTGTTTTCTACAGTCAGTTCCTGCGTTGAGATATTTGACTGCATTACTTTGATATTGGCCTCGGCTGATTTGACAGCGGCTTCATATTGCACACGGTCGATGAGGAACATTGGTTGTCCTGCGCGAACAAAGTCACCTTCGTCAACAAGAACTTTAGTGATATGGCCGGCTATTTTCGGACGGATTTCGATATCCTGAATACCTCTGATAGTAGCAGGATAAGAGGTGTTTACATCCGCTTCTGCGGTGCGTACGGTCTCCACAGTAAAATCATTGCTCTGTTCGGGCATTTGCGTTTTGCCGCCGCATGCTGTCAAAGCCAAAGCGAGCGAGAAATAAGCAATTTTCTTCATATACATTTGGTTTATAAATAAATTTTGTCTTTATTGGTAATAATATTATATGCTATAATTATAATTGATGCAAAATTACAGCAAAAAACTCATACGGAAGAAAAAGTTTTCAATTGTTTTTTGAGTGTTGAGTTTTATTAACTAAACAGAGCTGTGTGACATGATTTTTGCAATCACTTGATATTAATGAAGTTTTAGTTGCATATTGGTTTTCATTTAAATTCATCCTCCCTTTTTAGGGTTAATCATTTTCTGATGATTTGAGGTTGTAACATAATATCTGAATTTTAACACAATTTGCTTTTTGCCGGAAAATGTTGTATATTTGCAGACACAAATTAGGCAGTTCTTTCAGAACTGCCTAATTTTATACATATTCAAATGTTTTTCAAGCGAAAAAAGCCTGAATTTGGCTGATGAAAAGTCAGTATTGCCGTAAAAATTCCAAGTAACCTTTTTCGAATTATCCTTATTCGTGTCGTGTCACATTCCAGAACAGAGACAATACAACGCCATTAAAATGTAATCAAAGGTTAAAAATGTTAATTCTCAATAGTAGAAAAGTCTTCCCTAACGAGGTTACATGGAACAATCCATATCATTGGGAGACAGATTTTCGTTTGACATGTTGAAATAACTTTGTGGAAGTTGACGGCAATTATAACAGGAAGCCATTGTTTCACCATAAGCACCGGCAGACCGGAATGCAATGAAATCGCCACGTCGGGATTGAGGCAGAGGCATGGCTTTAGCAAAAACATCACTGCTCTCACAAATGGGACCGACGACATCATAAACTTCTGTTGGTGTTTCTTTAGGAGCCGAAATGTTTAGTGTGGCATGTACCGCACCATACATTGCAGGGCGAATAAGTTCCGTTAAACCGGCATCTACAATGAGGAATTGTTTGGTATGCCCTTTTTTAATATATAATGTGCGGGCGATAAGACTTCCACATTGGGCCACGACAGAACGCCCCAACTCAAAATGCAGTTGCTGGTGAGAACGTAAATTCAAATGTTTCCTGAAAATGCCGAAATAGCTTTGGAAGTCCGGTATGGGATTTGCATCCGGTTGTTCATAGTCAATACCTAATCCTCCTCCGACATTGATTGTTTGTGTTTTTATGCCAGCGCTTTCCAGTTGCTTCTGAAGATCATTCACACGTTGGCAGAGTGCATGATAAGCATCTAAATCCAGTATCTGGCTGCCTATATGAAAATGTAATCCGACATAATTGATATTTTTCATTTTGCATGCCAGACCTATAGCTTCATGCAAATCTTCCATCGCTATGCCGAATTTGTTTTCATTGAGTCCCGTTGTTATTTTCTCGTGAGTATGAGCGTCTATGTTTGGATTGACACGGAAGGCGACGTTGGCTGTTTTTTCTTTCTTAGCGGCCAGTTGGTTAATGACTTCAAGCTCGGGAATACTCTCTACATTGAAGCAAGCAATATTATTATCCAGTCCGAGATTGATCTCCCAATCGCTCTTCCCTACTCCGGCAAAAACTATTTTTGAAGCATCAAAACCTGAAGACAAGGCTGTTTCTATCTCACCTCCGCTAACACAATCGGCACCGAATCCGGCTGAGGCAATTTGGCGTAACAACCGAGGGTTGGCATTGGCTTTAATAGCATAATGTACATGATAGTTGGGTAAATCAGCTGTTGCTTCCTTGATAGAGGATAAAGTGTCAGACAACAGTGAAAGATCATAATAATAGAAAGGTGTTCTTATTTTTTCAAATTTTTCCAGGGGAAATTTCACAGTGGATGTTTTTTTTGTTTCTGGCATTTTGACATTAATTGGAGAAGATAAAAATGCGGAACATGTTAATCTGTTCCGCATTTACAATTCATTGGTTAATTGAAAAGTTTTGCGCTAAGTGCTTGTAAGGCGGCTTTTTTATCAGCTTCTCTAACAAGGAAGGATATGTTATGGTTACTGCCTCCATATGAAATCATGCGCACAGGAATTTGGGCCAATGCTTCAGTGGCCAGTGTTTCCAAACCAACATTGTCAAATCTTAGATCACCGACAACGCAGATGATACACATGTTGTTTTCAATTTCAACCACTCCATATTTTTTTAATTCTTCAAGAATGGGGACTATGCGACTCGTATTGTCGATACTCAATGAAATACCTACCTCAGAAGTTGTAACCATGTCGATGCAAGTATTATAAGTTTCGAAAATTTCAAATACTTTTCGTAGGAATCCTGTGGCCAATAGCATGCGTGAAGATACGATCTTGATAACGGATATATTGTCCTTTGCAGCAACGGCCTTAATGTGACCCGGCACCATTTCATTGTTGATAATTGTGCCGGGTGCCGTTGGATCCATGGTATTGAGCAAACGCACAGGCACGCTGGCGTAACGTGCCGGCTGTATGCAGGTCGGATGTAGGATTTTGGCACCGAAATAAGCTAATTCTGCCGCTTCCTCAAAATTTAGTTGTCTTACAGGTAATGTATTGTCAACAATGCGCGGATCATTATTGTGCATGCCATCAATGTCTGTCCATATTTGTATTTCACTGGCATGCAGGGCAGCTCCAATAAGACAAGCAGTGTAGTCACTTCCTCCTCGTTGTAAATTATCTATGTCGCCCAGATGATTGCGGCAGATAAAGCCTTGTGTGATATAAATGTCACATGACTCCTGACTATTGAGGATGTCGCGTAAGTGAGAATTGATGTAACCTAAATCCGGCTCTCCGTTATCGGCCAGACGCATATAGTCCAAAGCTGGAATAAGAGAAACTTTTTTGCCTTGCTCTTTAAGGTAATTGGTTACCATGTTGGTACTGATGATTTCGCCTTGAGCCAATATGGTTCTCTCTACAACTTCTGAAAATTCAACGCTGGCAAAGCTGTGTAGGTACATAAACTCATCTTTCAGAAAATCAATGGTTTTTAATACCATGTCCTCGGTAGAATAAAGTTCTCTGGCATGCTCCATATAGATCATACGCAGTTTGTTGATGACATTACCTGCAGCTTCAACATTGCCTTTTTTATAATAATCGGCAATTTCAACTAATGTGTTTGTCGTTCCTGACATCGCTGAAAGTACAACTATTTTCTGTTGTCCGTCAGAGATAAGTTCCGAAACATCTTTCATGCGTTGGGGCGTTCCGACAGAAGTTCCTCCGAATTTAAGAATTTTCATATTTTGAATGTAATTGTTATCGTTTATATTGGGAGTAGATTTATTGGTCTAAAGTTATAGGAGTGTTATATTCCTTGGTAATCTCTGCAATACAGCCATTTTCACAGCGATAAACGATGCCAGGGTATTGTTGTAATAAATTGAGATTATGTGTGATCATGACAACCGCAGTTCCTCTTTCGCACACTCGTTTCAGCAATTCTATGATTTTTGAGCTGGTGTCACGGTCTAAATTTCCTGTTGGTTCATCGGCAAGAATGATCTTTGGAGTATTAAGTAAAGCTCTTGCAATTGCTATGCGTTGTTGCTCGCCGCCAGAAAGTTGGTGAGGATAACTTTCCATTTTATCTGTTAATCCAACTTCTTCAAGAACTTCATTGATGCGTTGTTGGCGAATTTGTTTTTTACGCCATCCAGTAGCGCGGAGCACAAAGTCCAGATTAGCTGATATAGTACGATCTGAAAGCAGTTGGAAGTCTTGGAATACAATCCCTAAATGCTTACGTAAGGCTGGAATATGTTTTCGCTTCAGTTGATGCAAATCGTATCCTAAAATATGCGCTTCACCACTGGCGCCTACCGGTAATTCTCCATAGAGAGTTTTGAGTAGCGAACTTTTTCCAGATCCAACATGGCCGGTAAGGTAGACGAACTCACCTTCGTCCACGTGAAAACATACGTCATTTAGCAAATGTTTGTCTGCAATACTGACATTTACGTGATTGAGTTCTATCAACATAGGTTTATATATAGTTCAAGTTTGTTTTTAATAGTCTGATGACGATATGAATTGGTTCCGTGCTGAATTTAATAAGCTAATCTAATTTTAATACAGCAAGAAAAGCTTTTTGAGGAACTTGTACATTACCTATTTCTTTCATACGTTTCTTACCTCGTTTTTGTTTTTCTAGCAATTTACGTTTTCGGCTGATATCTCCACCATAACATTTAGCGGTTACATCTTTACGTACTTGCTTAACAGTTTCACGGGCTATGATTTTGGCGCCGATTGCAGCTTGTATGGCAATATCGAATTGTTGCCTTGGTAAAAGTTCTTTTAGCTTTTCACACATTCTGCGGCCAAAATAAACGGAATTGTCAACGTGAGTTAGAGTTGATAACGCATCAACAGGTTCGCCATTAAGAAGAATGTCGAGTTTTACAAGTTTTGAGGGGCGGAATTCTATCGGATGATAGTCAAATGAAGCATAACCTTTTGATATAGATTTTAGTTTGTCATAGAAATCAATGACGATTTCGGCCAATGGCATGTCATAATATAATTCCACACGATCTCCTGATACATATTCTTGTTTGATTAATTCACCTCGCTTTCCTAAGCACAGAGTCATAATATTGCCGATATAATCGGTTTTTGTGATGATTGAAGCACGGATATAAGGTTCTTCAATACGTTCTATCTCCGTTGCGTCAGGCATACCAGCCGGATTGTGTACCTCTTTCATTTCGCCATGCTTGTCATAAATGTGATAATTTACGTTTGGAACAGTTGTTATCACATTCATATTAAATTCACGGTCGAGACGTTCCTGAACAATTTCCATATGCAATAATCCTAAAAAACCGCAACGGAAGCCAAATCCCAAAGCAACGGAAGATTCTGGTTGGAAACTCAGTGAGGCATCGTTTAGCTGTAATTTTTCCAAACTGGCTCGGAGTTGTTCAAAATCTTCTGTTTCTATAGGATACACACCGGCAAAGACCATAGGTTTTACTTCTTCAAAACCTTCAATCGCTTTTTCACAAGGTTGGGATAATTTAGTAATGGTGTCCCCGACCTTTACTTCTGTTGCAGTTTTAATACCACTAACGATATAGCCAACATCACCACAGTGAAGTGTTTTTCGTGGGGAAAGTTCCATTTTAAGCACTCCAACTTCGTCTGCCTCATATTTTTTCTGAGTGTTAACGAAGAGAACATCATCTCCTTGGCTTATATTTCCATTGACTATTTTATAATAAGCGATAATGCCACGGAACGGGTTGAAGACAGAATCAAAAATCAGAGCTTGCAAAGGGGCGTTTTCATCTCCTACAGGTGCGGGAATGCGATTCACGACCGCTCTTAAAATATCATCTACGCCCTGTCCCGTCCGGCCTGAAGCGCGGATAATTTCTTCGCGTTTGCATCCTAACAATTCTATTATTTCGTCTTCGACTTCTTCCGGCATGGAGTTGACCATATCACATTTGTTGAGCACAGGAATGATTTCCAAATCGTGTTCAATGGCCATGTACAAATTTGAAATAGTTTGTGCTTGTACGCCTTGTGTAGAGTCTACGACCAGAATACATCCTTCACAAGCAGCGATACTTCGTGATACTTCATAAGCAAAATCCACATGTCCCGGCGTATCAATTAAGTTAAGAACAAAAGTTTCTCCATCGCATTGGTATTCCATTTGTATGGCATGGCTTTTGATTGTGATGCCGCGCTCACGTTCGAGATCCATATCATCGAGCATTTGGCCATTGGTCACCTGAATCGTTTGGGTTCGTTCTAACAGACGATCGGCCAAAGTGCTTTTTCCATGATCGATGTGTGCGATAATACAAAAGTTACGTATGTGCTTCAAAATCTTATATTTTTATCATTAATAATGTTTGGAGAAGCGCTGAAGGATGTGTGATAATTAAAATTTTTCAGCAACTTCAAAAGAGAGGGCTTTTTGCAAATCTTTTTCGGACAGTTTGATTTCATCAAGATTTTCGATGGGCCATGTTATTGCAAGGGACGGATCATCATAGCGAATGGAGCATTCCTTTTCAGGAGCATAGCGATTGTCTACTTTATATGTAAAGACAGCTGTTTCACTGATTACTTGAAAACCGTGGGCAAAGCCGCGAGGAATAAACAATTGGCGTTTATTATCAGCGCTTAGTTCCACCATTACATGTTGACCAAACGTTGGAGATTTTTTACGAAGGTCGACTGCCACATCGACAACAGTTCCTTCTAAAACTCTTACTAATTTAGCTTGTGAAGCTTCTCCTTTCTGATAGTGTAAGCCACGCAATACACCGCGTGAAGACATGGATTGGTTATCCTGTACGAAATGCACATTATGCCCTATATGCTTGTTGAAATCTTCTTCACGCCATGTTTCCATAAAATAGCCTCGTTTGTCTTCAAAAACTTCAGGTTCTATTATCCAAACATCTGATATGTCGGTTTTTATGTATTTCATATTTTATTCTTTATTGATCGTCTTTTATTCTGCTGAATATCATTTTAAAGTAATGATATTAACGCAAATCAATGAAAAGTTAGTTGGTACTTATTATTCTTGAATTATTTGAAGTTTTTCTTTAGTTTGTTCAAATATTATTCTGTTATTCTTTATTTTACCATCCATTATTGCTTCGCAGATGATGTCTTCAATATGATTCTTGATTGCACGTTTCAGCGACCGGGCACCGTATTGTGGGTCGAAACCGTGATCTACTATAAATTGAATGATTTCAGGTGTCAAATGTAATGTATAGCCTATCTTTTCCATTCTCAGAACAAGGCTGTCCAATTCTATCTTTGCAATTTGGGAGGCATCATTTTTTGTCAAAGAATGAAACATTATTATGTCGTCCAAACGGTTTAAAAATTCTGGAGCAAATTGGCGTTTCAGAGCTTTAGATATAATTCCATCGGCTTTATTTGATGATAAATCGCTGGCTGTAAATCCAATACCGCTTCCAAATTCATCTAATTGACGTGTACCGCTGTTGGATGTCATGATAATAACAGTATTACGAAAATCTACCGTTGTACCGTTTCCATCAGTCATGCGACCTTCGTCCATCACTTGTAGCAATGTATTGAATACATCTTGATGGGCTTTTTCAATTTCATCAAGCAGAATGACAGAATAAGGGTGGCGTCGTACACGTTCCGTAAGTTGTCCGCCCTCTTCATAACCAACATATCCCGGTGGGGCGCCAACGAGACGACTCGTATTGTATTTCTCTCCATATTCACTCATGTCAATGCGTATTAATGCATCTTTGCGACCAAACATGTGTTCTGCCAAACATTTTACCAGATGTGTCTTACCCACACCGGTGGAGCCGACAAACATAAATGTACCGATGGGACGGTCATCGCCTTTCATTCCCAAACGGCTCATTGTTATGGCACGTACTAGTTTGTCTATAGCTTCGTCTTGCGCGATAACGCGGGATTTCAATGCATCCTTCATGCCGCGTAAACGGTCATTTTCATTTTGGGCTATGCGACCAGCAGGTACACCGCTCATCATGGCAACAACTTCTGCAACCTGATCGGTATCAACGGTTCCACAATCAACGTTGAGAGAAGCCAGCCATGCCTTGTTCATTTCTTCAAGTTCTGTTTGCTTTTCTGCAATGATGTCGCGCAGTTTGGCAGCCAACTCATAGTTTTGTTGTTGAGCTGCTTCTGTCTTATGGACTTTGAGGGCGCTGATTTCCTTTTCCTTTTCAGTAATGCTTTTGGGAACGGATACAGAAGACAAATGTACGCGGCTGCCAGCTTCATCCATTGCATCGATTGCTTTGTCTGGCAAACAGCGGTCTGTCACATAGCGTGTGGTGAGAGCCACACATGCGTCAAGCGCTTCTTTTGTGTATTTAACGGAATGGTGCTCTTCGTATCGGCTTTTCAAGTTTTCTAAAATACAACGTGTTTCCTCCATGCTTGACGGCTCAAGCATAACTTTTTGGAAACGCCGTTCTAAGGCTCCGTCTTTTTCGATAGTCTTACGGTATTCATCAATAGTGGTGGCACCGATACATTGCACTTCTCCGCGTGCCAATGCCGGTTTCAGTATATTGGCTGCATCCAATGTTCCTGCCGCAGAACCAGCACCAATGATTGTGTGTATTTCATCGATGAAAAGGACTATTTCCGGATGCACTTTGAGTTCTTCAATGAGTTTTCTCAGGCGCTCTTCAAACTGTCCCCGGAATTGTGTGCCGGCTACAACTGTCGCCATATCAAGTGCTACAATCCGTTTGCCTAAAAGTGCATGTGGGGCTTTCCTGCTGACAATCATTTGGGCCAATCCTTCCACCACAGCGCTTTTCCCTACTCCTGGCTGTCCTATCAGTATGGGATTGTTTTTTTTACGGCGGCACATAATTTGCGCCATACGCAAAGTTTCTGTTTCACGTCCAACAACAGGGTCAAGTATGCCTTCTTCTGCTTTACGTGTCAAGTCTACGCCAAAGTTGTCAATGACAGGAGTATTGCTTTCACGTTCATTGTGTTTCGAACCGATTGAACTGGAAGGGCCGGACATGCTTTTTCCACTACCTGGCGGAAGAGGCTCTTCATCGGCTAAGCCGAATCCCGACCGTACACTGGGGCGGATATTGAGCGCTTCCAGTATATGGCGGTATGTGACGCCATTGTCGTGAAGAAAACGGCCGGCTTTATTTTCGTTGTCGTGTAACATGCCAAGTAGTAAATGTTCAGAAGAGGCAACCTCTGCACCTAGACGCCGGGCTTCGAGTGCGGCAATGCGCAATAGACGCTGGCATTCTTTGGACAGGCCTGGCTCATCAGCAGTCATGGCACTGTCGTAACCGGCTGCTGCCAGATTCTCATCAGTTGTATATTCTGCGATACGTGTTGACGCTTCAGGGTGTGATACTCCCAACTTATTCAGAATGTCACAGGCGCGATTGTCTTTTGAGAGTAATCCGAGCAGTAGACATCCGGAACGGACTTCTGCACGCCCCAAACGGTGTGCTTCCCTGCGGCTTGCCTCAATAATTTCAAGCAATTCAGGTGTTAATGATTTATTATTCATGATAAGTTGTTTCTGTAAGTTTAGTGAATCGTCACAGTGGATGACATGTGGACGAGATATGGTCTGTTTGCGGATTTTCCGCATAAGGAGGATGGTTTATGCCATTTTGAATGGCATTGTTTCCAAATGGGATTTTTAAATGCAAAGATACGAAAATCCTCAGATAGTAAGAGGCTTGCTGAAAAAAATAGCTGGAGATGAATATTTTTACGTTTTGAAAATTAACATATTTAACGTTCAGTTACATTTCGGGATGGTTTTTATGCCATAAAATAGCGCTCTATCATTCGGAAATAAAGATAATTTGAAAAAGGTTACTTGGATTTTTTACAGCAATACGGCTTTTTTATACTTTAATTCAGGTTCTTTTTGTCCGGAAAATACCTGAATATATAGCTAAAGCAGGCAGTTCTTCATGAACTGCCTGCTTTAGCTCTGCAAATATACGACATTTTTCTGCCAAAAGCAAATAGTGTTAAAAATCAAAGTCCTTTAGTTGACTCCGTAAACTCGTTTATGAATACTTCTCTCTATTGCTTTTATTTGGGATTTAAGATGGTTGGCATCAGTTGTCATGAGACATAAAGGAAACCAGTTGTCACCTTTGCGGTATGGGGGTTGTAAGTAAGGAAATGTTGATAATGACAATCCCAAACGTTCATAAAAAGCGATTCGACGGCGTGCAGTCGAAGTTTCAGGCGGTTCTACTTCAAGCACAATAGGACGATAGCATACTTTTTCCTGCAATTGCTTAAAAATCTCAGTACCTAAGCCTTGGTTGCGATGAGTGGTACTGATGGCAAAATGCTCTACATACACGAAACCTTCTAAATCCCAATAACTGATAAATCCTAATAAATCATCATTATTCAACAGTGCCAGAATGTGAAAGTCTGAAATAGTGTTGGCTAAGGTTTGCCAGTTTTCAACTTCGCGACGTTCCTCATAGGGAAAGGAGGAGGTGTAAAGTTGGACTACTTCATGCCAGCAGCTTGATTGAGGAGTTATAATACTAAAATTCATGTTATGCCGGTGAATCTTTATCTATAAAACGAAGGGATAATATGTTGGTCAATCGACTGCGTAGAATGTTTTCGTCACTCAGCCGTACCGAAATGTTAAGTATGACATCAGTGGCGGTGTATTCACGTCTTGAAATTTGTGCCCCAGTGTCTCGTACATAGCGCATGGCAATATCGGCCTCAGCATAGGGAGCGCTTATTATGAAGTGTTTCATGATAATTCTCTCTTCGATAATAGCTGAAGCCAATGCTTCGGCTGCTGCCGTTTTGTAAGCTACTGCCAAACCTCCTGTTCCTAGTTTTACTCCTCCGAAATAACGGACTACCAATACGATGGCATTGGTAACGTTGGCTGAGCGTAATTGTCCGCCAATAGGTTTGCCTGCACTGCCTGATGGCTCGCCATCATCATTTTGGCGTGTGATGGAGCTATCATATCCGAGAGTATAAGCGTAACAGACGTGTCGGGCATCGAAATACTTTTTCCGATAAGACGCAATAATGGCCTTTGCCTCATCCACGGTTGTCACATGATGGGCAAAGGCTAAAAAACGACTGCGCTTTTCGGTGTGGCAAGCTTCTCCCGAAGAGGCGATGGTTTGGTACGTATCTAGCATGCGGCAGATGGGATTTTAATCATCCAATTTTCTGTAGCGCAAACGTTTAGGCTCTTCAATACCAAGACGTTTGGCCTTATTGCTCTCATATTCGCTGTAGGAGCCTTCGAAGAAGAAAACGTTACCATCGCCTTCAAAAGCCAGAATATGCGTACAGATACGATCAAGGAACCAACGGTCATGGCTGATAACAACGGCACAACCGGCAAAGGATTCCAGACCTTCCTCAAGAGCACGCAGCGTATTGACATCAATGTCATTGGTAGGTTCGTCCAGTAAAAGGACATTACCTTCTTCTTTTAAAGCTAGAGCCAGATGGAGGCGATTCCGCTCACCTCCTGAAAGTACACCGCATTTTTTCTCCTGATCAGCTCCGGAAAAATTAAATTTACTCAAATAAGCGCGTGCGTTTACATCGCGGCCTCCCATGCGTAGCAATTCGTTGCCGCCACTGACAACTTCATAGACCGATTTTTCTGGAATAATATCCTGATGCTGTTGGTCCACATAAGCCAGTTTAACGGTTTCACCAACTTCAAAGGTTCCTCCATCAGGAGTTTCCAATCCCATGATTAACCGGAATAACGTTGTTTTTCCGGCACCGTTAGGCCCAATGACGCCGATAATACCGCCTTGAGGTAGCATAAAGTTCAAATCCGAAAATAAAAGCTTATCTCCATAGGACTTGCTTACGTGCTGTGCTTCTATAACTTTATGTCCTAGACGCGGACCATTGGGTATAATGATTTCGAGTTTCTGCTCCATTTCCTTTTGGTCTTCTCCAAGCATGCGCTCGTATGAATTAAGACGTGCTTTTCCTTTTGCTTGCCGCGCTTTTGGGGCCATACGCACCCATTCCAATTCGCGCTCGAGTGTGCGACGGCGTTTGCTGGCCACTTTTTCTTCCATCTCCATGCGCTTGGTTTTCTGCTCCAGCCATGAGGAATAATTGCCTTTCCATGGAATACCTTCCCCACGGTCAAGCTCCAAAATCCAGCCGGCAACATCGTCCAGAAAATAGCGGTCATGTGTTACAGCAATAACAGTTCCTTCATATTGATTGAGGTGCTGTTCCAGCCAGTCAATGCTTTCTGCGTCAAGGTGGTTTGTCGGTTCATCCAATAACAAGACATCGGGCTTCTGTAACAGTAAACGGCATAGTGCCACACGGCGGCGCTCACCACCAGAAAGATGTTTGGCCAAGGCATCGGCAGGCGGTAAGCGTAAAGCTGCCATCGCACGTTCCAGCCGGCTGTCAAGGTTCCATGCGTCTGAAGCGTCAAGCAGATCTTGTAATTCTCCCTGTCGGACAAAAAGCTGATTCATTTTATCCTCGTTTTCATAATACTCAGGTAATCCGAATTTCTGATTGATTTCTTCGTATTCTGTTAAAGCATCGACTAGTGTCTGTACGCCTTCGCGGACGATATCTATCACTTTTTTCTCATCATCCAATGGTGGGTCTTGTGGTAAATAGCCAACAGTATATCCTGGGGAGAAAACAACCTCTCCCTGATAGTCGCTGTCTAATCCGGCTATGATTTTCATTAAAGTGGATTTACCAGATCCGTTAAGTCCTATAATGCCTATTTTGGCACCATAAAAAAAGGATAAATAGATGTCTTTCAATACTTGTTTGTTGGTTTGGCGTATTGTTTTGGAAAGGCCAACCATGGAAAAAATAATTTTCTTGTCGTCAATTGTTGCCATAGTTATAAATATATGGTATGTAAATTTATATGTATTTAGAACGGAAATCAGATTTATGTTCGGGAAACAGCCTTCACTCCGCGTATACCTCTGATTTTTCTCAGCAGATTTTTCAGCATTTGCACATCATCCAGCAAAACTGTCAGTATTCCGGAAAAAAGCCCATCATTTGAATCTATGTTGATGCTGCGCAACATAATATTTTCTTCTTTAGCTATAATGGAAGTTATATTATTGACAACTCCTAAGTCATCAACGCCGATAACATGTAGGGTAATTGGATATTTGCCACTTCCTTTTCCAGCCCAACGTGCGGGGACTATGCGGTATCCGAAACGATTACGGAGAGCAGGGGCATTGGGACAATTTGTGCGATGTATTTTTATGCCTCCTCCAACAGTTATGAATCCAAAAACTTCATCACCATAAACAGGATTACAGCAATGAGCCATTTGAAAATCCAAGCCTTTCAAATTATGATCAATAACTAAAACATCTTCCCCACCCTGCCGATGCAGATCTTGCTCTGGGGGCATGATAAATTCATCGGCACTTCGAGTTACAGCACGTTCTATTTGTCCTGCTTCTCGTTTACTTAGTTCTTGATAGCGTTCAATGAGTGAATTTATGTCTAATTTACCCTCAGATAAGACTTTGTAAAATTCAAAAGATTCTTTGAATCCTGTTTTTTTTATCAACTGATTGATAACACTTTCGTCCCATTCTATTTTCCTGTTTCTTAGTTTACGCTCAAGCAGTTCACGTGCCAAAGCTCCTTCACGGGCTTGCAAATCGCGTACCGCCGTTCGTATTTTGGATTTTGCGTGGTTGGAAACAACAATGTTTACCCATTCCATTTTGGGCGTTTGTGTTCCGGAAGTGATGATTTCTACCGTTTCTCCACTTTCCAATTGATGTCTGATAGGAACATTGCGGCCGTTAATTCGGCCACCTACACATTTATTTCCAATACCTGAATGAATGTAATAAGCAAAATCAAGAATTGTAGCTTTGTGAGGTAGTCGATAGAGATCTCCTTTAGGAGTAAACACGTATACTTCTTTTTTTTCGGTCTTCTCAGATAAACTTTCAGTGAGCAAGTTGTCGTTGCCTGTTTCTAAAGCACTGCGGATATCCGATAGCCATGCGTCAATTCCACCAGTACTGCTTTTTAATCCTTTGTAACGCCAATGGGCTGCCAAACCATGTTCGGCCACTTCGTCCATACGTTTAGTACGAATCTGTACTTCCACCCATTTCTCTTCAGGACCCTTAACTGTGACATGAAGACTTTCGTAACCATTACTTTTGGGAACAGTAAGCCAGTCGCGCAGACGCTTTAAATTAGAGTCGTATTGATTGGTTATTAAAGAGAATACTTTCCAGCATTGTTCTTTTTCTTTATTGATCGGTGTATCAAGAATAATGCGGATGGCAAATAAATCATAAACTCCTTTGAACGTGCATTGCTGCTTTTGCATTTTCTGCCAAATAGAGTGAATGCTTTTGGTACGTCCTTTCATTTGATACCGTAAGCCTTCATTGTCGAGCATTTTCCGAATAGGTGTGATAAAACGTTCGATATAGGCATCACGTACTCTTTTGGTGGCATTTAATTCTGCTTTAATATGATAATAAGCATCGTGTTCTAGATATTTGAGGGATAAATCTTCCAGCTCGCTTTTTAACTTATACAAGCCCAGTTTATGAGCCAATGGGGCGTATAGGCTGGCGGCTTTAACAGAAAGTCTTCGTTGTGCTTCAATATTGGGAGTGTCTTTTATTCGGCGCATCAGAACTACTGATTGCGCAATCAATAGTAGAACTATGCGCATATCTCCTGCTTGCGATACAAATAGATTGCGGAAGTTGTCTGTACGCATCGCTTCCTCCTTTGCTTCTAATTGTGAGACCCGCAAAAGAACTTCAAGAGTTTTGCGGATTTCTACGCTGCAATCCTCGTAAATACAATTAAGATGTTGTTTGTTCTGTATGAGAGAATAGATGATATAAGGGTAAAAGGCAAAGCCTCTGAGTCCTATTTCCTGAGTGGCTAGATAAACAGATTCTAAAGCTATGACTATTTTATTCAGTCCAAAATCATTTCTCAGCACAGCGCCGTTTTGCAAAAGTTTTTTCAAAAGGTCCCGAACCAAATGTGCGTCGGCAACAACCGGTTTTAAACTTTCGTCACGATAGATTTTTAATAAAATAGCGAGCGTTTCAAGCCGCTCGGCAGGCGTGAAACTATTCATAGGATGGATGTTTTATTGGTGACAAATATCATTCTTAACTGCATCAATTAATTGGCGGGCCAAACTGACTTTTTCTGGGATTTCCGGTAAGTTGTTAAGTTTATACCAACCTCCTGCATTGAGTTCGGACCGTTGGAGTTGTAGGTCTCCATGTGCATACTCAGCAGTGAAGCCTATCATGATATTAAAAGGATAAGGCCAAGCCTGACTCGAAAAATATTTCAGTTTTTTTATTGTGATGCCAGTTTCTTCCATAACTTCACGGTGAACGCACTCTTCTAGTGTTTCTCCTGTTTCTACAAAACCAGCAACCAGTCCAAAATAATTTCCTCTGAATTTTTTACTTTGTACCAGTAATATTTCATGTCCTCGGGTGATAGCCACGATAATTGCAGCACTCGCTGATGGCCATATTTCTTTACCGCAACAAGAACAAATTTTTGAGATTTCTGTATGCCGTTTCATTAAAGCTCCACATGCGCCACAATAATTTGTGTTAGCATTCCAATAAAGAAGCTCATAGGACTTAGCAGCCATTCTATATAAGATTGAGGGAAGCATCTCAAAAGATGCTCTGAGCGGTATCATTTTATAACAAGATTCCGTTATTGGTGTCTCAAGTGTTGCCGCATAACAAGACCGTTCTTCAACATCTGGCAAATGAAAAATATTACTCTCTTCTATGTTTGGAAATGGTATTTCCTTTGACAAAGGTATTGTCCCTTTATCTGTCAGAAGTATATTTCCTTGATGAAACAAGAACCAATAAGCAGCCATATTCTTATGTTATACGATGTTCCGAGATACGTTGAAATCTACATTATTTGTTTGGAATAATAAAAACGGGGCAACATACAATTAAGTAATTTAAAAGGAATGCGCCCCGTTCTATTGTCTATTCTAATGATTTGTCAGAGACCTAGAGTCTTTATTACTGCCTCTATCTTTTTCTCTGCTTCTTCACGAGCGGCATCATAACATTTCGGACATCCCATCTCGCCCATAACTTCAATGTAAAATTTGATTTTCGGTTCTGTGCCGGAGGGACGCACGCTGACTTTGGTTCCATCTGTTGTATACCATTGTAATACATTGCTAGTTTCGGGCATATCAAGTTCTGTAGCCATTCCTTCTGCATTATATTGCTTGAGAGTGGCGTAATCTTTTGTACAGATTACAGGAGAACCAGCTATTTGGGTCGGACGGTTTTCGCGGAAACCTGTCATCATGGCCTTTATTTCATCGGCACCGGTTTTACCTGGTTTCACCACATTGATAGTTTTATTGAGCGAGAAGCCGAATTCAACGTAAATATCCATCAATACGTCAAAGAGCGTCTTACCCTGATCTTTCGCCCATGCACAGATTTCTGCCAATAAAGAACAGGCAGATACTGCATCCTTGTCGCGGACAAAATCTTCAGCCATAAATCCATAGCTTTCCTCTCCACCGCCAATGTACTGCTTATGGCCTTCGTTAAGGCGTATTTCGCGGGCAATCCACTTAAAGCCTGTGTAGCAGTCCATCATTTCAACATTGTATTTCTTGGCAATTTCCCGGATAAGTTCTGTGGTTACAATGGTTTTTACAATGAACTCATCTCCTTTCATCTGGCCTTGTGCCTGACGGTTCTTAATGATGTAATAGAGGAAAATCATGCAAGTTTGATTGCCGTCTACTAATACCCATTCACCCTTGTTGTTCTTGCATGCCATGCCTACGCGGTCAGCATCAGGGTCACTTGCCATTACAATATCTGCATCTATTTTTTTCGCCAAGTTCAGGGCCATTGTCAAAGCCTCACCGTTTTCCGGATTAGGGCTGATTACTGTGGGGAAATCGCCGCTCTTAACCATTTGTTCAGGCACGGTGTGCACATTTTCGAACCCCCATAATTTTAATGAGGCGGGAATAAGTGTCATTCCGGTACCATGAAGCGGTGTGTACACAATTTTCAAATCTTTTTGCCGTGCGATACAAGCAGGATCAATGGAAAGTTCATGAACTTTTTCCAAGTAGATTTTATCAATGTCCTCACCTACTATTTCAATAAGCGCGTCATTGCCTTTGAATTTGATGTCCTCTACCTTTACCTTGTTGACTTCGTCAATAATGCCTTTGTCATGAGGAGCCAAAACCTGTGCACCGTCGTCCCAATAAGCCTTGTAGCCGTTGTACTCTTTGGGATTATGGCTGGCAGTGATATTAATACCGCTTTGGCAACCTAAATGCCGGATGGCAAAGGACATTTCCGGTGTCGGACGCATATCATTGAAAAGATATACTTTGATACCGTTGGCAGAGAAAATAGCCGCAGAAGTTTCTGCGAAAAGGCGTGAGTTATTACGGCAATCGTGACCTACGACTACTGAAATTTCATCGCGTCCTGCAAAACATTTATTCAGATAATTGGCCAAACCTTGTGTGGCAGCACCTACGGTGTAGATATTCATGCGGTTTGTGCCAGGCCCCATGATACCCCGTAAACCGCCTGTTCCAAATTCGAGTGTGCGGTAAAAAGCATCTATGAGCGGTGTTTTGTCTGCACTTTCCACCATTGCCTTGACTGCTGTTTTAGTTGCTTCATCGTAGAGCGGGCTGGTCATCCATTCCCCGGCCACCGCCTCGCATTGTTTAATGAGTTCTTCGTTGTTCATGATTATATCTTGCTTTTGTCGTTTATTATAAAATATTATATCTCCGGCAAATACCGTTTTAAAAAGTCTGAAGATTTATTCCATAGGTAGAATTTCAATCCAATATCCATCAGGGTCGGAAATAAAATAAAGTCCCATGTCATTGTTTTCATAACAAACACATCCCATTGCTTTGTGAAAGGCACGTGTGGCAGCATAGTCACCCGGTACACGCAGGCAAAGGTGAAATTCGCATTCTCCCAAATCGTATTTTTGAGGATGGTCGCGTAACCATGTCAGTTCCAATTTAAAAGCAGAGCTTTCATTGGCCAGATATACTATTTTAAAGGCTCCTTCAGGGCCATTTATTTCACCACAAGGGATTAATCCTAACGCTTCTCTATAGAACGTGATGCTTTTTTGCAAGTCTGTAACATTGATGTTGAAGTGGTCAAATTTAGCCTTGATATCTGTCATAAAATCATTTGAGTTTAAAAGTTTTCAAGAGCATTACAACATGTAATGAAAAGAATGTACAGCGAATGATTCCTATTGTACCTAATTCATTTAAGGGGATTGTCGTTTTGCTCTTGTCTGCAATTTGCTTTGCGATTACAAAGATAGCGATTAAATCTGAAAAAATGAATTATGCGACATTTATTTAATAGTGAATAAATATTCAGATAAACTTTTGTGGATTTAATTACAGTTCACTTTTTAACATTTCTTGCATTTGATGGAATAATTCATTATCTTTGTAACAGCGGAGCGGAGCATTCTTTAGAAATGCTTCGCTTTTTGCGTGTTTATCAGCAATAAGAACAGTTTTTTTCTGCATGTTTTCATAATAAATCCCCGTATTGCAATTTAAAATCCAAGTATTTTTTGAATGAATAGAGAGAAGAAATTCTTGAATATAACAGTTTGCTTCTGTAGAGCCGGTTGTTGGGTTGCAATACAGATGTTTTATTCAATGTGTCTTTGTTTGGCTGTTGGTGGTGGGTTTACCATCAATTGTTGTAAGGGATAAAAATAAAATACCTATCTTTGCACTATCAACCTCGATCAAATAAATATAATCAATTATCATGAAGAAAATTTCTTTTTCGTTTAAACGCGTTGCGGCAACTATGTTTTGCGGCATGGTTATGGTGTGTAGTGCGTTTGCAGAGATTAACCCCAAGCCTTTTGTTGTTCCGGAACTGACTAATTGGGTCGGAGCTGAAGGAAAGTTCATGCCATCCGGACGTGTAATTCTTTCCGGTTCCTCCAAGGATTTGCTGAAAACAGCAGATATTTTTGTGGCCGATTATGAAGCTTTAACGGGTAAGAAACTTATAGTGGGTAAAGGAAAGGCTCAAAAAGGTGACTTCGTGCTGACTTTGAAAAAAAATAAGGAACTGGGACAAGAGGGCTATATCATGAATATCGGTGAAACGGCACAGATTTCAGCAGCCACAGTTCAAGGCCTTTATTGGGGGACCCGTACTTTACTACAGTTGTCCGAACAATCAGCCACTCATGTCATTCCTTGTGGTTCATCTACCGACATACCACAATATGCGATGCGTGGTTTTATGATTGATTGCGGACGTAAATTTATTCCTATGGACTATCTGCGCAGTCTGGTCAAGATGATGGGGTACTATAAGATGAATACTCTACAGGTACATCTCAATGACAACGGCTTCCGGCAGTTCTTTGGTAATGATTGGAATAAGACCCAAGCAGCCTTCAGATTGGAGAGTGACACTTATCCGGGGTTGACTGCTAAGGATGGTTCGTATTCTAAAAAAGAATTTATAGAATTACAGAAATTGGCAGAAGAGAACAGTGTGGAAATCATTCCAGAGATAGATGTTCCGGCACATTCTTTGGCATTTACTCACTATAAGCCGGAAATAGCCTCAAAAGATTATGGAATGGACCATCTCGACCTGTTTAAGCCTGAGACTTATGAATTTGTAGACGGTCTTTTTAAAGAATATCTCGAAGGCAAAGAACCTGTGTTCCGCGGCAAGCGTGTCCATATCGGCACCGATGAATATTCTAATGCGAAGAAAGACGTTGTTGAGAAATTTCGCGCATTTACCGATCACTATATCAAGTTTGTTGAAAAATATGGTAAACAAGCCATGGTGTGGGGAGCTTTGACACATGCCAAAGGAGAAACTCCAGTTAAGTCGAAAGATGTGATTATGAGTTGCTGGTATAACGGTTTTGCCAATCCTAAAGATATGAAAGAACAAGGCTATCAGCTTGTAAGTATTCCTGACGGATTGGTTTATATAGTCCCTGCGGCCGGCTATTATTATGATTATTTGAACTGCCAGCATCTTTATAATAACTGGACGCCAGCTACCATTGGCAATCAGAAATTTGAAGAAAACGATCCGGCCATACTTGGCGGAATGTTTGCAGTGTGGAACGACCATGCCGGCAACGGTATTTCTGTAAAGGATATTCACGATAGGGTTTATCCGGCTTTACAGACATTGGCCGTGAAATGTTGGACTGGCAAAAAAACTCAGTTGCCTTATGACGAGTTCAATCAACAACGTCACCTTTTAAGTGAAGCTCCTGCTGTAAATGAGGCTGGTAAACTTAAAACTCCGTTTGAAATGGCTGAAGTAAAGGCTGGAGTCACACTTCCTGTAGAAGAAGTTGGTTATGACTACACAGTTTCATTTACTGTCAAGGGAGAAACTGAAGCTAAGGGCACTGAACTTTTCCGTTCTAAAAATGCTGTATTCTATCTGTCTGACCCACGCAACGGTAAACTAGGCTTTTCACGCGATGGTTATCTTAACACGTTTAACTATCGCATTCCTGTTGGAGAGGAAGTTACTATTACCATTCAGGGTAATAATAAAATGACCCGTCTTTTGATAAAT
The DNA here is from genome assembly GCF_002933955.1 of Prevotella sp. MGM2. Classification (GTDB taxonomy): domain Bacteria; phylum Bacteroidota; class Bacteroidia; order Bacteroidales; family Bacteroidaceae; genus Alloprevotella. The sequence continues at coordinate 43,554 of NZ_BEWW01000243.1, read as the reverse complement.
GGTAATAAGAAAGAGGAACTTGGTCCTCAAACCATTCATGTTGTGAAACCTACAGATCGTACAAACTATCAGTTTGAAGAGGGAGAAACTTGGAAAACTGAAACCTATGTGCCTAGCGCTAAGATGAATTATCAGCGCACATTGGTGTTCCCTCTTTGTAAGGCCGGAAATTTCAAGAGTAAGATTACAAATCTGAAAGTTTCGATGGGAATAGAATGAATATAAGAAATCCCCTTAGCTTTCAAAGTAGAAAGTAAGAAAGGATAGAAAGTTACAGACAGGTTGCTCCAGTTTAAAAGTCGGAGCAACCTGTTTTTTTATATTGGAAGAGGCGGATTTATTTGTGGAAATGAATTCATCATTGGTACCGCAAAGTGATTAAAAGTTTGATTACACCTTATTAAAAAACGTGATGCTGAGAACAGTATCACGTTTGAGGAATTTTAATATTGTCATTAGAGGAAATTGTTTAGGGCGTATCTTTTCCTTGTTGAGGATGTCCCTTTTTACCACGCGAGTTTGTTTTTGTCGATTTCGAAGTGGTATGATTGTGGCCGTTACGATGATTGTTATAATGTTTATTCGTATGCGAATGTTTTCGTGTTCCATTTTTCTTTCCTCTTGTCATATTGTCGGGAACAGGTGCGGACATGCCTTCAGGTAATGCAGCTCTTGCTATCTTTTCATTCAACAGATTTTCGATAGAAGCGAGAGCCGTCCGGTCACGTTCACCAACAAGAGTTATGGCACGGCCTTCGCGACCGGCACGGGCTGTGCGGCCTATTCTGTGTACATAATCTTCTGCGTCGTGTGGTGCATCATAATTTATGACCAAAGTGATGTCATCAATGTCAATGCCACGTGCCACGATATCGGTTGCCACCAAAATGTCAATGCGGCGGGCTTTAAAATCAAGCATTACTTCATCCCGTTGCTTCTGTTCTAAATCGGAATGCATAGCAGCTACATTATAACCGGCACGTTGTAGGGAGATATTCAAATCTTTTACTTTCTGTTTTGAAGAAGCAAAAAGAATTACTCTTTCTGGAGCTTTTTCTTTAAATAAATGTTTGATGATGGCTGTCTTATCCCCTTCTTTACAGATATAAACACTTTGATCTATCTTTTCTGCTGGTTTTGATACAGCAATACTAACTTCTACTGGATCATGCATAATCTGACGTGCCAATTCTGCAATTTTGGGTGGCATCGTAGCTGAGAACAATATAGTTTGTCGCTTTTGGGGTAAGTTTTCTACTATTTTCATAATGTCCTCGCTAAACCCCATATCCAGCATTCGGTCTGCCTCATCCAGAACTAAGTGGGTTGTACGGCTTAAGTCTAATGTTCCTAATTGCAGATGTGTGATTAAACGTCCAGGAGTGGCAATGACAATGTCTGCACCAGCGCTCAGACTGCGCCTTTCCTGTTCGTAACGTGCGCCGTCATTTCCGCCATAAACAGCAACACCGTTAATGTCCATATAATACCCAAATCCTTGTAAGGCCTGGTCTATTTGGCGTGCCAGTTCTCGTGTTGGAGCCATAACTAAACAGTTTACAGAATCTTTAGGATGCGGTTCACGGCATAAAAGTGTTAACAATGGAAGTAAATAGGCGGCGGTTTTTCCTGTACCGGTCTGTGCTATGCCAATGAGGTCACGGTTTTCAAGAATATGGGGGATACATTGTTCCTGTATGGGGGTACACTCATCGAAACGCATGTCGTACAAAGCGTCTAACAAATCTTCGTTGAGGTCTAAATCAGTGAAAAGCATATTAATTGGGGAATTATATATTAAAGGCTCTTTTCAAAAAAACTTTTTCCGGATTTTTTTAATATTATTCCGGTGTTCGTTGATAAAGAATATAAGCAATAATGGCAAATACAATATTGGGAATCCAAACTGCAAGCATAGCCGGAAATCCTGCATTAGTGGCAAATGTTGCAGAAATGGTTTGAAATAGAATATATCCAAAACTTAGAGCTAAACCGATGCCCAGTGAGAATCCCATGCCGCCTTTACGTTTTTGGCTTGAAAGTGATACACCGATAATTGTTAGGATAAACGCAGCAAACGGCATAGCAAAACGCTTATGATACTCAACTTCAAAGGTGCTGATGTTAGGAGCTCCTCTGAGTTTTTGTTTATGAATAAATTCATTCAATTGTGGCAGCGTCATTGTTTCTTGCTGATTTTTTACATAAAAGAAGTCTGAGGGTTCCATCATGACAATTGTATCTAATTTCTCTCCACTTGTAATAGTTTCACGCATGCCTTTGAGAGTGCGAATACGATACATATGGAGCGTCCAACTATAACGGCGGTCCGACAACGTGTCGTATTGTATGTTTTGTGCTGTCAGATGCGATATCAGTTTCTTATCTATAAATTTATCTAAAGAAAAGCCATAACCGCTTTTGGATTCATTGTCAAAATGGGTGATATATGCTACTACTCCCGTATCAACTTGCATTTGTACATTTTCTGCAATAGTGGATTTTTTCTTCTTTATATAAGTATTATCAAATTCCACTCGTTGCACGTTCCCGCGAGGTATGACATAAGCTCCTAAAAGGAATGTTGTAATAGCGATAAGGCCTGCAGCTATCATGTAAGGGCGCAATAAGCGCCGGAAACTCATTCCTGTGGATTTCATTGCTATTATTTCAGAATTTCCAGCCAATTTTGACGTAAAGAAAATAACCGCAATAAAAACAAATAACGGACTGAATAAGTTTGAGAAATAGGGAATGAAATTTAGATAATAATCGAATATAATCCTCTCAAAAGAGACATGACTCTGTGTAAATTTATCTATTTTCTCATTATAGTCAAAGATAATGGCTATTAAGATAACAATCGCAATCAGAAAGATGTAAGTAGACAGAAATTTCTTAATGATATACCTGTCAATGCGTTTAAGGGTAAGCAATTCCTTACCTTTAATTAAAAGTCGTCTGATAGATTGATACCAGTCCTTTATATGCAACCATATTCTTTTCATAAAAGCCTTTATCAAAGTCTTCTGGATAATTTTTCCACCATTTCAACTTTCCATTCGGAAAAGTCATCAGCTAAAATATGTGTGCGTGCCTCTTTTACCAGCCACAGATAAAATGCCAGATTATGTATGCTGGCTATTTGCATGGCCAGAAGTTCTTTGGCCTTGAAAAGGTGATGCAGATAAGCGCGTGAATATTGCGTGTCGGCCAAACAGTGCCCCATAGGGTCTACAGGAGAAAAATCATCTGCCCATTTTGCATTACGCATATTCAAAATACCTTCAGCGGTAAATAACATTGCATTGCGGCCGTTTCGTGTAGGCATTACACAATCAAACATGTCTACTCCACGTTCGATGGCTTCCAGGATATTGATGGGGGTACCTACTCCCATCAAATAACGTGGACGGTCTTTGGGAAGAATATCATTGACCACTTCTATCATTTCATACATGACTTCTGCGGGTTCGCCTACTGCCAATCCACCGATGGCATAACCTTCAGCTCCAAAATCAGCCATGAATTTAGCACTTTCACGACGTAAATCAGGATATACACAACCTTGTACAATTGGGAATAATGATTGGTGGTAGCCGTATTTAGGATCAGTTTCATGGAAACGTTTCCAACAGCGCTTCATCCATCTGTGTGTCAGGTCAAGGCTTTTTCTGGCATAAGCGAAATCGGCTGTGCCTGGCGGACATTCATCGAAAGCCATCATGATGTCAGCGCCTATGGCACGTTCTATATCCATCACTTTTTCAGGGGTAAAGAAATGTTTACTGCCATCTATATGCGAACGAAACTCACAGCCTTCATTACTTAATTTGCGGATACCGGTCAGTGAGAACACTTGAAATCCACCACTATCAGTGAGCATTGGGCGGTCAAATCCATTAAATTTGTGTAGCCCTCCTGCACGTTCTATAATTTCCAATCCGGGCCGTAGATAAAGATGATAGGTATTCCCTAAAATGATTTGTGCTTTTATGTCATCTTTTAGTTCGTGTAAATGTACTCCTTTAACAGTTCCCAGTGTGCCGACTGGCATGAATATCGGAGTTTCGATTTGCCCGTGATCTGTAGTGAGAAGTGCCGCACGTGCAGCACTTCCTTTATCTGTATGTTGTAAGTTAAATGTCATGAGTCTCCAAGGTCATAAAAGTTAGAATGTTCAATTCGAACTTGTTGGTGTTTCTTTTATTGTCAGATCTATAGGAGATTCCACTATCTCATCGAGCAAGGCTATTTCAAAAATTTCTTCCACATTATCGACAAAATGAAATTTCAGTCCATCGATATATGTCGCTTTTATTTCTTCTATATCTTTGCGGTTTTCTTCGCTCATGACGATGTCAGTAATTCCGGCACGTTTGGCTGCCAAAATTTTCTCCTTGATGCCTCCTACCGGCAGAACTTTTCCGCGTAAAGTGATTTCGCCGGTCATGGCTATATTTGCCCGTACCTTTCTTTGGGTCAAGGCAGAGGCCAGTGATGTTGCAATAGTGATACCGGCAGACGGTCCGTCTTTTGGGGTCGCACCTTCCGGTACATGGATATGAATATCCCAGTTATCAAAGATCCGATAATCCAAATTCAATTTTTCGGCATGTGATTTGATGTATTCCAAAGCCAATACGGCCGATTCTTTCATAACATCCCCTAGATTTCCAGTTAAGGTAAGTTTGGATGCCTTGCTTTTGCTTAAACTAGTTTCGATAAAAAGAATTTCTCCTCCGACAGCGGTCCAGGCCAATCCGGTTACAACGCCGGCATATGTGTTGCCCTGATATTTGTCCCGGTTATAAGGCGGCTTGCCTAAAAGAGTTTCTATATCTTGCGGCTTGATTGTGGATTTTGCAAATGGCATTTCATTGTTAACCGCTGTCAAATAGGCTGTTTTACGAAAAATCTTGTCAATTTGCTTTTCGAGTTGGCGCACACCGCTTTCGCGTGTATATTTTTCGATGATCAATTCTGTTGCTGCCGGTGTCAATTTCAATGTACCGTATTTGCCGAAATCCAATTCCTTCTGTTCTTTGGGGATGAGGTGTCGTCGGGCTATTTCCTTTTTTTCTTCAGTAAGATAGCCTTCCACTTCTATTAATTCCATGCGGTCAAGCAACGGAGTTGGAATCGTGTTCAGGTTGTTGGCCGTTGCGATAAAAAACACCTTTGAGAGGTCGAAGTCTGTATCAAGGAAGTTATCGTGAAACGCATTGTTCTGCTCAGGATCCAATACCTCAAGCAAAGCAGACTGTGGATCGCCATTGTAATTTGCCTGAGAAACTTTGTCGATTTCGTCTAAAATAAAAACCGGATTGCAACTTTCCGCCTTCATTATTCCTTTTATGATACGTCCGGGCATGGCTCCTATGTAAGTGCGCCGATGTCCGCGTATCTCCGATTCGTCGTGCACTCCGCCTAAGGACACTCTTACGTATTTGCGGCCTAAGGCTGCTGCAATGCTGCGCCCTAATGAGGTTTTGCCGACTCCCGGAGGTCCGTAAAGACAAATAATGGGGGCTTTCATGTCTTTTCGTAAGCGTAATACGGCCAAATGTTCCAAAATTCGCTCCTTGACTTTTTCCATACCATAATGGTCGCTATTAAGAATACGTTCGGCATTGCGTATGTTCAGGTTGTCTTCAGTTTCTTTTCCCCAAGGTAGTGCAACCATTGTCTGAAGATAATTCAACTGTACATTATAGTCTGGACTTTGCGGATTAATACGTGCCAGTTTGCTTATCTCCTTATTGAAAACAGCCTGTATTTTTTCCGGCATGTTTAGTCGGGCTGCTTGGTTTTGCAGTTCAACAACATCCTCATTTTGAGATTCTCCCAACTCATTCTGGATGTTTTTTATCTGTTGATGCAAGAAGTATTCTTTCTGCTGCTGATCCAAATCTTCTCGTGTCTGATTTTGGATATGCTGTTTGAGAGCAGCATATTGGCACTCTCTGTTTAAGATGGAAAGGAGTTTGTAGGCGCGTTTTTTCTGGTCGCCTTCCGCCAGAAGCTCTGTTTTTTCCTCAATGGGAAAAGGAAGATTGGTACAGATAAAGTTGATGAGAAAGACCGGATGGTTGATGTTCCGGATAGCAAATACAGCCTCTTCGCGTACAGTGTCGCTAGTGCGCAGCAGCCGTATGGTAGCTTCCTTACAGGCTTCAGTCAATGCTGCGTATTCTTTGTCATCATCAGCGGGCAATACTTCGTCCAGCTTTTCCACCTTGGCACGCAAAAATGGTGTCTGACGGGTTATTTTCCCCAGTTCAAAGCGTGAAAAACTTTGCAGGATGACAGTTATTGCGTTATCTGGCAATTCGATGACGCGCATAACTTTAGCCATTACGCCAATAGGATATAGATCCTTGCCGGCGGGCATGTCTACTTCTGGAACGCGTTGGCAAACCACGCCGATTTGGCCGTCATTTTTAACGGCTTGCGCAATCAGTTGCTTGGAGTTTTCCCTGCCAACAGCCACCGGAGCCACCACTCCGGGAAACAGGGTCATGTTGCGCAGAGGAAGTATGGGCAGAATGGAACCAACCTCCTTGGCAAACAAACCGGATATATCTCCGTCAAAATCAGCAATTAAAGAAAAGGGATTTTGCTGTATGTCGTCTTTATTCATATTGTTATTTAGCCTACTAAAGTTAGCGATGTTATGATATTCGTCTGTAACCACCATGGTGATTGCAGAAAACATGAAATGCTATGCAAAAAGCATACCAAATTGAGCATGTGACATCGGTAAGAATACTTTGTTATTCCACAAATTCGTGACAAAGTTACGTTTTTTATCTTTATTATTTTCCATTGCTCTTTACTTTTTAAGGCTTCAGGCGATTTTAACACTATTTGCTTTTGGCTGAAAAATGTTGTATATTTGCATTAGCGAAGCGGACGGTTAACAAATAACTGTCCGCTTTTTTTGTTATTTCTTTGTAAAAACTTTGTTTTTTCTTTGGAATATGCGGATAAAAAGTCCGTATTACAATTTAAATTCCCTGTATTGCAATTAAAAATTCAAGTAATGTTTTTCTTTTGAAAGTTATTTTTGTGAAATCTATTCGTTGTTTTGTGCTAGAATTTTCCTGTTTAATGTGTATGAAAGTTAAATATGTTAATCAAAGGAGACTCAAAACGATAGGAGTAATTCTGTAAGAATTCTGGTAATAGAAAGAAATAATAAATGGGCTTTGGGATAACTATAAAGTGAAATCTCTATCCAAAACAATAGTTGATTAGATTGAATGTGCTATCTTTGCACACAATAAGTCTGGCTGAGCTTTTGTTTGTTTCGGTCATTCTTGAGAGTTTTCTGACACAGCCGGAATAATTCGGCTCATTGTAATCCAATAATAATAAACCGTGTTATGATTTTACTTTCCGGTTTGAATACTTTCGGACATTATCTCAGACTTATGGGGCGTACGTTTTCCCGCCCTGAACGCATGAGAATGTTTTTTAAACAATATTTTAAAGAAATGGCTACCCTTGGAACAGGGTCAATTGGCATTGTTCTTCTCATCTCCTTTTTTATTGGAGCCGTCATCTGTATTCAGATAAAGCTCAACATTCAAAGTGCCTGGATGCCTACATGGGTTTCGGGCTATGTGACACGTGAAATTATGCTTTTGGAATTTTCATCTTCCATCATGTGTCTGATTTTAGCCGGTAAAGTCGGGTCGAACATTGCTTCCGAACTGGGAACTATGCGAACTACGCAACAAATTGACGCTCTTGAAATCATGGGGGTTAATTCTGCCAGTTTCCTTATTCTGCCCAAGATTTTAGGGCTTGTTACAATGATCCCTTTTCTTGTCATTTTCAGCACGGTGAGCGGTATTATAGGCGCTTATGCCACTGCCTATGTCGGACATATTATTACCGCAACGGACCTTACATCGGGTATGCAGCACGATTTTAATCAATGGTTTTTCTGGATGGGGACCATCAAGTCTGTTTTCTTCGCCTTTATCATAGCAAGTGTTTCCTCTTTTTGGGGATATACTGTGGAGGGCGGTGCTACTGAGGTTGGCAAGGCTAGCACGAATGCGGTAGTTTCAAGCAGTATGCTTATTCTTTTTTCTGATATGTTTCTTACGCAACTTCTCTCATGATACAGATAAATCATCTTAACAAGGACTTTGGGACAAAAAGTGTGTTGCGCGATATCAGCACTACTTTTAATGCCGGTGTTACCAATTTGATTATCGGCCAAAGCGGCTCGGGCAAAACTGTCCTTATGAAATGTATAGTGGGGCTTTTCGAACCTACAAGTGGAGATATCCTCTATGATGGACGGAGTTTCGTGGGGATGAGCAAACAAGAACGCACATCAATCCGACGTGAAATGGGAATGATATTTCAGAGTGCGGCATTGTTTGACTCTATGAGCGTACTTGATAATGTGCTTTTTCCTTTAGATATGTTTTCCAGCCTTAGCGCTAAGGAGCGGTTGCGACGTGCCCGTCTTTGCCTCGACCGTGTCAATTTGCTTGAAGCCGAAAATAAATTTCCAGGGGAAATATCAGGTGGTATGCAGAAACGTGTTGCCATTGCGCGGGCCATTGTTCTCAATCCGAAATATTTGTTTTGTGATGAGCCTAATTCCGGACTCGACCCTAAGACCTCGCTTGTTATAGATGAACTGATTCATGACATTACTAAAGAGTATGGTATGACAACAGTCATCAATACTCATGATATGAATTCGGTAATGGGCATTGGTGAACATATCTTATATATATATGATGGCCGTAATGAGTGGGAAGGGAGTAAAGAAGAGGTTTTTGATTCAAATAATGAAAAACTGAATAATTTCATTTTTGCTTCAGATCTTTTCCGGAAAGTACGTGCCGCTGAGCAGCATAGTCATTCCAATGGTTCTTAAATATGAAAAGGAGCAGTGTTAACAGGATGGTCCCCACTAGTCAAAGATATCGGGGGCCATTTTGCTTTTCTTAAATCATCTTGAAAGAGCAGTTTTTTTTGATTATTTAATACGACTGTTGGCGGTGTTTTTAGGTTTAAACTGATATTAAATGTGTATCTTTGTGAACTTTTAAAACTAGTGAAATCTATTATGATGAATGCAATAGAACTTTTTTCCGGGCAATATGATACGCCACACCATACTTTCCCTTTTAACCAGAAGATTTCCCCTGATGCCATACGAGAAGGGATAATAGAAGGAATGCGTCTTGAGGATGAGGAAATTAACGCTATAATTACTCAGGCTGAAACTCCGACTTTTGAAAATACTATAGTGCAATTTGAAGCAGCTGGAGCCTTGCTGGATCGTGCTACAACGTATCTCTATACAATGCTTGGTCTCAATACAGATGATGAACTTGAAGCATTGGCACAAGAGATGGCACCGCATTTGTCTGCTCACGAAATGCGTATTATGCATAATGCTGTTCTGTTTAAGCGCGTGAAAGCCGTGTATGAGGATTTTTCACAGGAGCGAAATGCGGAAGAGCGTATGCTGCTGTCTAAAACATATGAAAAATTCGAAAGTTCAGGTGCAACATTAAGTAAGGAGAAAGCAGATCGGTTCTCAAAAATATCCGAACAACTTTCTGCTTTAACTCTCAAGTTTTCACAGAATGTACTTAAAGAAACGAATGATTTTATACTTCATCTGACTGATGAAAAACAACTTGAAGGATTGCCGGAGAGAGTAATATTGCAAGCGGGAGAGGCGGCAGAAGAACGTGGCCTTTCCGGATGGGTTATAACGCTGCACGCTCCAAGTTACGGGCCTTTCATGACTTATTCCAAACATCGCGATTTGCGTTGTAAATTGTATTTGGCACAGAATACAAAATGTAATCATAGCAATGAATACGACAATAATGAGGTAGTACGTGAAATAGTTGACTTGAGGCGGAAAAAGGCTCAGTTGTTGGGCTATGAAACCTATGCCGATTTTGTGCTGAAGCGTCGGATGGCTGAAAATGTAGAGACTGTAGATGGTTTGCTGCATGATCTGTTGAACTATTTCAAACCTAAGGCAGAGGTGGAATTGGACGAGATTAAGGCTTTGGCTCGTCAATTGGATGGGAAGGATTTTCAAATTCAACCATGGGATTATGCTTATTACGCACATTTGCTGAATAAAGAACGCCATGGATTAGACTCAGAGATATTACGTCCTTATTTTCAATTAGAAAAAGTTATAGAGGGAGTTTTCTCGTTAGCTAGTCATCTCTATAACATCACATTTAAATTGAACGAGGAAATTCCCGTTTACCATTCCGATGTAAAAGTTTATGACGTCAATGATCTTGACGGAACGTTTTTGGGAGTTCTTTATATGGACCTTTATCCTCGTTCAAATAAACAAGGTGGAGCTTGGATGACCAATTTCAAAGAAGAATGGGATTACTCTGATAGACCGCATATCGTCGTTGCAGCCAATCTTACCAAACCGGCAGGCGACATTCCTTCATTGTTGTCGATGGGGGAAGTTGAGACATTGCTTCATGAGTTTGGACATGCTCTTCACGGATTATTTGCCATGACACGTTATCGTTCATTGAGTGGGACGAATGTTATGTGGGATTTTGTGGAGTTACCTTCACAAATCATGGAGAACTTTGCTGTTGAGAAAGAATTTTTGCGCACTTTTGCTTGTCATTATAAGACAGGTGAAATTATTCCTGATGAACTGATAGAACGTGTTGTGGAAAGTCGCAACGCAGATTCCGGATATGCATGTCTGCGACAAGTTTCTTTTGGTTTGTTGGATCTGGCACTTTATAGGCTGCAAAAGCCAATGACGGCCAGTGTTAAAGATTTTGAGCACCATGCTTGGAAAGAGGTTGTTATGTTGCCTGCACCTCCAGAAACTTGTATGACTGTTCAATTTAGTCATATAATGTCTGGCGGTTATTCTGCTGGATATTACAGTTATAAATGGGCTGAAGTTCTTGAAGCTGATGCCTTTAGTCTTTTCAAAGAGAAAGGTATTCTAAATCAAGAGACAGCACATTCTTTTCGTAAGAATATTTTGTCACAAGGTGGAACGCGCCCGCCTATGGAACTTTATAAAGCTTTTCGAGGACAACTTCCAGGTATAGAGGCTTTGCTTCGCCGTAGCGGTATTCCTGTTGATCCTGAAGAAATCGCGGCATTTCGTAAAAATCACGAACTTGATTGCCGATATTTACGTATGGCTCATATATGGGCAGAGAATTCATATTGTCAACGGCGTCAGGTGGGGGCACTGATTGTTAAAGATAAAATGATAATCAGTGACGGCTACAACGGAACTCCTGCCGGATTTGAAAATATTTGTGAGGATACATCTGGCCTTACAAAATCTTATGTACTTCATGCTGAGGCTAATGCCATTACAAAAATTGCTCGTTCTAATAATAATGCGGACGGCGCAACCCTTTATGTCACAGATGCACCTTGCATAGAATGTAGTAAACTTATCATTCAGTCGGGAATAAAACGTGTGGTTTACGCTCGCCCTTATCGGCTTTCTGATGGTATAGACCTCCTTAAGCGTGCAAGTATCGAGGTTCTTTTTCTGCCTTATTCCGTTGAATCGAAATAATTTTATAGCTTAAAAAACAGAAAAAATATTGAGGCTAAAATAATGAATAATAATAGAACCTCCCGTTTCATGCCACTTCTTGTAGCTCTCGGTATTGTGGCTGGTATTGCTGTCGGAACTTTTTATGCTAATCATTTTTCAGGTAATCGACTTAATATTATCAATTCGAGCGATAAACTTAATAGTCTGCTTCATATTGTTGATGACCAATATGTTGATAAGGTAGATCTCAATAAACTTATAGAAGAGTCATTACCGGAAATATTAAAGAAATTAGATCCTCATTCCGTTTATATTCCAGCAAAAGAAGTGGAAACGTCCATGCAAGATCTTAGAGGAAGTTTTTCTGGTATTGGTATACAATTCATGATTTATCGTGATACTGTACGTGTTATACGTGTAATTGAAGGCGGCCCCTCTGAAAGTGCAGGTGTACAAGCCGGAGATCGAATTGTCTCTATTGATGGTACCACCTATGTTGGTAAGAAAGTCAATAATGATGAGACCATGAAACGTCTTAAAGGGAAAAGCGGTACAACGGTTCGTCTTGGAATTACCCGTGCCGGTCAACGGGATATCAAGAATATCAGCATTATACGCGGTGATGTTCCCGTAAAAAGTATTGATGCTGTATATATGATAGATAAGACTACCGGATATGTTCGAATCAATAGTTTTGGTGATACCACTTATGCTGAATTTTTAGCGGCTTTGGCAACGTTGAACAGTGAGGGATTAAAAAATCTCATTATAGACTTGCGCGGGAATTTAGGAGGCTATATGACTCCTGCAGTGCAGATTGCCAATGAATTTTTGCCTAAAAAAAGACTGATAGTTTATACTAAAGGGCGCAAATCGCCGCGGGAAGAATTTACCAGCGACGGTAATGGAGCCTATCAGACAATGCCGTTAGCCATATTGGTGGATGAAGTTTCAGCATCAGCCAGTGAAATTTTAGCAGGAGCGATACAGGACAATGACCGTGGTATGGTTATAGGGCGTCGCACTTTTGGCAAAGGACTGGTACAGATACCAATCGAATTTAATGACGGTTCAATGCTCCGTCTAACAAAGGCTCGCTATTATACCCCTTCAGGACGTTGTTTGCAAAAGCCCTATACTCCTGGAGATGAAGAGGATTATCAGCAAGATCTTATAACCCGTGCCGAGCACGGCGAGTACTTCTCGAGCGACAGTATCAAGCCTTCAGGTACCAAATATCATACCCGTATCGGGCGTGTTGTTTATGGTGGAGGCGGCATCATTCCCGATGTATTCATCGCACGTGATACAACCGGTATGAACTCCTACTTTAGAGAGGCTTATTTATCGGGTATGATTAATGAATATGCTTACATTTTCACTGACAAGCATCGTGAGAAACTTAATGAATGCGAATCATTGTCGGATTTGGTCAAATATATAGAAAAGCAAAATGTCGTGGAATCCTTTGTACTTTTTGCTTCTCAAAATGGTTTGAAACGTCGAAACCGTATGATAAAGGAGGCGCATCATCTTTTTGTCGAACATTTGTTAACCGGTATCATCAATGATGTTATGGGAGTAGCCGCTGCCACTCATTACGCCAATGACACTGATCCGGCTGTTATAAAGGCTTTGGAACTTTTCAGAAATAATCAGTCCTTTCCGATAGCCCCTGTAAAGGAAAAGAAAGTCGCTTTCCTTATGATGAAATGTCCCCCAAACGATAAGAATATCAGAATGAACGATTTTATTCCTCATTCATCAAACTTGGCTATATGTTCTCCAAAGCGATAATGCGCCGATACATAAAAGAACGTCATCTGCAATATTCCCCCTTGGAACGACAAGCTTATTCTGAAAAAATGATGGCGCATTTGGAAAAACACCCGCGCTTTCAGGCCGCTAAAATCGTGTTGCTGTTTCATTCGTTGCCGGATGAGCCTTCAACCCATCGCTTCATTGATAAATGGTGTGATAAGAAAAATATATATTTACCCGTTTGTGAAGGAAAGAATCTCCGATTAAGGCTTTACAAAGGACCTGAATATTTGAAAGAAGGTGCCTTTCGGATTATGGAGCCGCAAGGACAGGATCTAGTTGCATACGATGATATTGATTTGGCCATCATTCCCGGTATGGCCTTTGATGTTGACAAACATCGTCTGGGGCGAGGAAAAGGTTTTTATGACCGTCTGCTTGCCCATCCTGCATTTGCGTGTGTGTATAAAATAGGATTAGCCTTTCCTTATCAGCTTTTTGAAACTATCCCCCACTCGACACACGACATCCTAATGGATGAAATTTTTCAAGTAAACTTTTTTTCTGTTCAAAATGAAACTTATATCTGACAGTGGCAGTACAAAAACTGATTGGCTTCTGACCGATAAGGATTTTGTTGTAGCTTCTTGCCGTACGCAAGGTATCAATCCTTTCATACAATCGGAAGAATTTATAGAATCAGTCATAAGGGACGAGCTTCTTCCGCAAATTCCCCTCAATGGTTTTCTGTCCGACATACGTTTTTATGGTGCCGGTTGCCGTTCCAAACAAGGACAGATGGTACATGCCATCCTGTCCCGTCATTTTTCCGGAGCAAATATAGAAGTGGCTTCCGACATGTTGTGTGCTGCCCGCGCTCTTTGTGGGCATGAAGCAGCTATAGCCTGTATTCTTGGCACCGGTGCCAATAGTTGTTTATTTGACGGAACCGAAATCGTGAACAATATCTCTCCTTTAGGATATATTTTGGGAGATGAAGGAAGTGGCGCTTTTTTAGGAAAAGTTCTTTTGGCTAATATTTACAAGCATTTGCTTTCTGAGGAATTGGCAGAAGATTTTAGAGCGGTTTATAGTCTGACTGTAGATGAGGTCTTGCAGCGGGTATATCGTGAGCCACTGCCTAACCGCTATTTAGCCAGTTTTACCCCATTTCTAAAAAAACACGAGTCTCATCCGGAAATACAACAATTGCTTTTCAGTGCCTTTGATAGTTTTTTCAAGCGTAATATTTTAGCTTATCATCATCCGGAACTTCCTGTTCATTTTGTGGGAAGTATCGCCTATTTTTTTCAGAACTCTTTGCAAGAGGCCGCTTGTCACAATAATGTGAATATCGGACGAATAATACGGGAACCTCTGGAAAGATGGAGAAATATTTAAATACCGAATTTAAGACATATTAGTATTTTTTAGGGATAGAAAACCGTTTAATATTTAACACTTTTAACCTTTGTTGGTAAAACAAACTTGTAAAAAACGGTATAGATATATCTTCTTATTCAGATATTAGGGAGCAAAAAAACAAGAATACGGCTTGTAAAAATTAGAATACTTGGATTTTTTACGGCAATACAGACTTTCCTCCCCTTAATTGCACGTTTCATTATATTAAAAAGGGAAGTTCGATGAACCTCCCTACAATACTATACAAGTATACGACATTTTTTTGGTAAAAGCAAGAAGTGTTAAAGTACGGAAGTTATGTTTTTTTGTTTATAAAATCTAAATTAGAGTGTGAATCAATAGGCAATACTTGTTGTTATGGAAAAGAAATCAAGGTTTGTTGCCATAATGTAGAGGAAAAACAAAAGGGTTTATTTTTCCTCTTCACTCATTTGCACTATCTTTGCATTTGAATACAATAAAACAATTAAATGGAAAGAACCGTTAATAATTTCAGGCAGACTAATGCCTTTGCCATGCAGTATGGTCTGTTGCTCGGTGGATGGGGATTGTTGAATTTGTTCATAATGATTCTTTCGTTTTCACAAACGTTTCTATCGGTTGTTAATACACTGATGTTTATAGGAAGTCCTGTAGTGGCAACTTTGCTGGCGCTGCGTTTCAGACGTAATGTGACCTTGAAGAGTGAAGTTTTTACGTTAGGAAGAGGTTTTGTTTTCTCATTGATGATGGGGATTTATGCCGCATTGTGGATTGCAGCCGGAGTCTTTGTGTATTTATCCTATTTCGACCACGGATATGTGTTTGATGTTTACGAACAAATGCTCAAACAGCCACAAGTGGTTGAAGAACTTAGCCGTAACGGTTTTCCTCTCACCATGCCCGATGGCAGTGTTCTTACCCCTGAAGAACTTGTTGCAGGAATGCGTGGTATTTCTGCAGCCAATTATGCCGGACTGATCATTTATATCACTGTGCTGTCTGCTCCGGTATTTTCGCTTGTCATCGGCCTGATATGCCGCAGGACAAGTCCTTTAAAAATAGAAAGATAATCAAATCAATCAAATATAGTTTCAGCCAAATGTCAATGAAATACAAGAAAAATATCTCTGTAGTTGTACCGCTTTATAATGAAGCGGAAAGTTTACCCGAACTTTACGCATGGATTAAGCGGGTTATGAATGAAAATAACTTCTCGTATGAAATTATTTTTGTGAATGATGGAAGCACCGATACCTCATGGGAAGTCATAAACCAGTTGGCGGCTGGCGATGAAAATGTCCATGGCATAAAATTCCGTCGCAACTATGGCAAATCACCTGCTCTGTTTTGTGGATTCCGTGCAGCATGTGGCGAAGTGGTTATCACTATGGATGCAGACCTTCAGGATTCTCCTGATGAAATTCCGGAACTCTATCGTATGATAACACATGATGGATATGATCTTGTATCCGGATATAAACAAAAACGTTATGACCCCATATCAAAAACCATTCCCACCAAACTTTTTAATGCTACGGCGCGTAAAGTAAGCGGCATTAAAAATTTACATGATTTTAATTGCGGTTTGAAAGCTTATCGTCATGATGTTGTGAAAAACATAGAGGTGTATGGTGAAATGCACCGTTATATTCCCTATTTGGCAAAAAATGCCGGTTTCGGGAAAATTGGTGAAAAAGTGGTACAGCATCAGGCGCGTAAGTTTGGTAAAACAAAATTCGGAGGGCTTAACCGCTTTGTCAATGGTTACTTGGATTTGCTTTCATTATGGTTTATGGGAAGTTTCGGCCTGAAACCGATGCATGTGTTCGGCTTCTTAGGGTCCATTATGTTTTTTTTCGGTTTCATAGCCGTAATTATTGTTGGTTCTATTAAGCTGGTGGCTATTTGCCAAGATGTTCCTGCTCCATTAATCGCTGATTCACCTTACTTTTACATTGCTTTGACAACAATGATTCTTGGCACGCAACTTTTTGTGGCCGGTTTCTTAGGTGAGCTTATAAGTCGTAATGCTCCAGGCAGAAATAACTATCAAATTGAGGCGGAAATCTAACCGTTTCCTTAAAAAGGAATTGATATCATGCTTTTTATAAGAAAAATAATGGCCATGGTCCTGCTGCCGTTGTCGGTCGCATGTACCAATATTGACTGCCCTTTGGACAATGTTGTTGAAATGACTTGTGGCTTATACCGTGCAGAGGATGGTGCGTCGTTAACTCTTACTCATGTACTGACTGTGTCTACCGGAGGAAGTAAAGATAGCATTCTGCTTAATCAGGCACAAAATATTGATGCTTTCTTATTACCTCTCAGGCAAGGAAGTGAAATGGATACATTGCTTTTGAATTTTTCAGACGCAACTCGTTCCGCTACCGATACACTGTTCATTTCGCATAATAATGTTCCACATTTTGAGTCTTTAGACTGTCCGGCCTCAATTTTTCATCAATTGACATCTGTCAGATGGACTTCACATGCTTTGAAAGAATTTCCACTTACAGTTGATAGTGCTGCAATAGTCAGAAAGGTTGTTGATTATGAGAATATTGAAAATATTAAGCTATATCTTCGTTCTACTGTTAGCCATTAAGCCCTCGGTTGCTGCAGCATGGGGCACAGGCAGCGCTTCAAAAGTAGAAGGAGATACCACGGCTGTCAGAGTCAGAGGCATTCAGTTTGAAAATGCCATAGATTCTCTTAGGAACAAAAAGGTACCGCTTTTGAATGGCTTTTCTGTATCCGGAGATATGGCAGGTGCTGTTATGGCCGCATTCTCCCCTTTTGGCCAAATTGAAGCCGCTGCGCGGGTTAACTTGAAAGGCCGTTTCTTCCCTACAATTGAAGTAGGATGTGGAATCAGCAACCACACCAATGAGACAACTAGCCTGCACTTTAAGACTAAGGCTCCTTATTTTCGTGTGGGGTGCGACTATAATTTTGCTAAAGATATTCATGGACTTGGCCGTATTCTGGGAGGGATGCGCTATGGCTTTTCTTCTTTCAAATATGATTTGGATGGTCCTGATATCGAAGATTCCATTTGGGGCACACATACGCCTTTTCATTTTAGTAATCTGAATAGTAATGTGCATTGGGCTGAATTTGTTTTTGGTATGGAGGCAAAGGTTTGGGGAGTTCTTCATTTAGGATGGTCTGTACGATATCGGTTCAGACTGTCAAATAAACATGCTGAAGTAGGACAGGCTTGGTATGTTCCTGGATTCGGGCGTAATTCAGCAAGTGCACTATCTGGCACATTCAACTTGATTTTTGACATTTAAAAATGACTCCATCTCTGAAACGTTCCATTTATCTCTTTTATATATCACCAAATTGTTTTAAATAAAATATAGACGTAAACGATGGAAATAATATTACTGGCCATTGCATTAGGTATAGATTGCTTTACTGTAAGCATCAGTTGCGGTATTATTCAAAGGAAAATGGGGGGACAGGTATGGGTGATGGCTTTCTTTTTCGGGCTGTTTCAAGCCATTATGCCTTTCATAGGTTGGTTAGGGGCTTATTTTTTAAAATATGATGTAGAGGCATATGATCATTGGATTGCTTTTTTTCTTCTGGCTTTGTTAGGTGGGAAAATGATACGGGAGTATTTTAATGGAGAAAGCGAAGTCCCACATTTTAATCCGTCACGGTTTTCAACTATATTGATTTTAGCATTGGCAACCAGTATTGATGCTTTAGCTGTAGGGTTTTCTTTTACAGGAATGGGAGTTGACGGATTTGAGAATATCGGATTTCCAATCCTCATAATAGGCCTTTTTTCTTTTATATTGACATTGAATGGTAAATATATAGGTGTGAAAATAGGCCGTAGGTTTAACTGTCCGGCAGAACTTATTGGTGGTTTAATTTTTCTAGCGATAGGTGCAAAAGTGCTTTACTTACATTTATCTGTTTAAAATCATTTGTCATGGCATTTAATTTAAAACTAAAAAGAATTGCTCAATTTTCTTTTCTTCTTTTTCTGATTGTAGGAACTGTATTCATTTTAAAGCGTCATAAGCCGACAGTTCTTCATCACTATTCTGGATCCATATTTGGTACAGTCTATAATATAAAATATGTAGGTAAAGACTCTTTGGAAAGTCAGATTTTAGCAGAATTACATTGTGTAGATCTGTCATTATCCATGTTTAATCCTAATAGCACAGTTTCGCGTATCAATACAAATAAAAGCTCACAAACGGATGAAATGTTGTGCGAAGTATTCACACTGTCAAAAAAGATATCGCAACAAACTCAAGGCGCATTTGACGTAACTGTGGCTCCCCTTGTAAATGCATGGGGATTTGGATATAAAAATAAAACAGATTTGACGGACAGGCAAGTTGACAGTTTACTTGCTTTTGTGGGAATGGATAAAATCCGACTGGTTGAAGAACGTATTGTGAAGAATGACGAACGTATTATGCTAGATTTCAGTTCTGTGGCCAAAGGGTATGCTGTAGACCGTATAGCACGTTTACTAACCAAACATTCTGTCAATGATTTTATGGTTGAAATTGGTGGAGAAGTAGTAGCACGCGGACAGCATCCTGACGGTCGTCCATGGGAAATAGGTATAGCTCAACCTGCTAATAACGGAAATCATATTCAAAAAGTTTTACGTGTAAAAGATAAAGCTCTCGCAACCAGTGGCAACTATCGGCGTTTCTATGTTAAAAACGGTAAGAGGTATGCCCACACTATTAATCCTCATACAGGTAAGCCCATACAGCATGATGTACTTTCTGCAACAGTTATAGCTCCGGATTGTGCCACGGCTGACGCTTATGCTACGGCGTTTATGGTGCTTGGGAAAAAAAGAACTCAGGAAGTTCTATCCAAGCATTCGGAAATAGCTGCTTTTCTTATTTATACGGTGGAAAATGGAGACTATGCGACTTGGGCTTCACAGAACTTTCAAGACGAAAAAGATTAAAACAAGAATAAGAAAAATTTCCTATTCATTGATTCAACATGCAACCTAAAAGTGTTTTCTTTGAACGTTTACTGCTATTACCTTTGTTTCAAGGTATTGGTAAAACGGAATTTTGGGAAATAGCAGAACGAATCCGCATAGGTTTTCAAAAGCTTTCACGTGAAGCGCTTATCGTCGAACAAGACACTCCTTGTGACGTACTCCATTTTATTTTAAGCGGTAATATTTGTGTTCATCAAACGAGTAATGAACATACCTATATTTTGTATGAGTATTTTGATCAGCCGATGGTCATACAGCCTGAAGCTCTTTTTGGTTTGCGCACACGCTATACCCGTACATTTTCTACGACTTCATCTACAGAATTACTGAAAGTTGAAAAAGCAGCAGTACGTGACATCCTTTTTTATTATCCTACTTTCCGTATAAATTATTTGAATATGGTCAGTACGCAAATGCAACAAGCTTCGTTACTTCTTTGGCGTGCGACCCCTAATCATCTTAACAATCGTTTTGTTCGTTTTCTCATTAACCGCAGCCTCAGGCCGGCCGGACATAAAGTGCTTAAAATAAAGATGGAACAATTAGCCTGGGAGTTGAATGAGACACGCTTGAATGTTTCACGTATGTTACATGATTTGCAAGATAAAAAACTAGTGGAAATGCGCCGTGGAAATATCGTTATCCCTTCTTTTGAAGCTCTTATTCAGAATTATGGCTAAGAAGGTTTGCATGATCAGTGATTTTTACTATTCATCCTTGATTTAATTTTGATTGGGACTAATAGAATATTCTCTACTTTGTTTCTACTATAGAACTGTTCAGCAAATTAAGTTTTCCTTCGTCGATAAGTTTAAGAATTAGTTCTCCGAAAAGAGTGTTGCCCCAAGCGAACCAAGAACGTGTAAAGCGTCTGGAATCATCCTTGTGAAATGCTTCATGAATAAAGCCAGTATCTCCATCCGTATGGAGCAAAGATTGCAGACAGATTATCAGTTCTTTGTCATCCGTAGAAGTCAAAGCACGCATAATGAGACTCATTGGCCAAATATAGTGCATTCCCACATGTGGTCCCCCTATCCCCTCACCTGCCCTGCCTGAGAAGAAGTAAGGATTATCTGTACTCCATACAAAACGCCGGGTGTTTTGATAAATGGAATCCGAAATAGCAACATCACTGATATATGGCAGAGAAAGTAATGAAGGGATATTTGCGTCATCCATTAAAAGTACACCACCATAACCGTCAACTTCATAAGCATAAATATTTCCATAGTGAGGGTGGCTGACAATTCCAAAAGTCTCAACCCCTTTCTTAATCTCCTCAGAAAGTTGTCTGCATTCCCTTGCCAGCTTATAATTGACGTTTACCTTTTCCAGAATCTCAGCAGCATGGGCAAGAGAATGACCGGCCATAATATTCCCCGGGATATTGTAAGGAAATATAGTACAGTCATCGGAAGGACGGAAAGCCTGAGCTATCATGCCACAGGGACGGGCCGGATGTCCTAAACCGTAATTAGACTGTGTATCGTGCATAGCGTGAGTGGTTCGCTGAAATTTATACTCATTGTCGCCCTCTTTACACTGCTGTTTTCTCATTGTTTTCAGGATGGTTTCGATCGCGTTTATCCAAAGGCTGTCAAAAACGGAAGAATCCTGTGTCTCTTTCCAATAAGCATGGGCTAAACGGATGGGGTAACATTGGGAGTCCAATTCATATTTCCGCTCAAACACACCGGGGCGCATTTCTGTGTAATCATTACTCCACTTGGGACTGATACTGTCAGGACATTCTGTAAAAGCGTTGGCATAAGGATCTATTAAAATGCAGCGTAACTGCCGACGAATGACTCCCCGAACAAGATGGCGCAGAGCTAAATCTTTCTTGACAAAACGAAGATAGGGCCAAACTTGTGCACCTGAGTCGCGCAACCACATGGCGGGAATATCTCCGGTAATGATAAAAGTATCATCATCACCATTTTGAAGACAACGGTATTTCACTGTTGTGTCAAGCGTATTGGGAAAACAGTTGGAAAACATCCACACTAATTTTTCGTTGGTAAGCAAATGTGTCACGCTGTCAATGCAATGTTCTATAGCTGATGAGGTGAAAGCGCGGTTAGATGGGCGGGCTGTACTGTATTTCCTGTAAATAGAACTATCTTTTTGTAATGTGAAAAAAGAGGTTTCCTTTAAGATAAATAAAGGAGAGCAGTTGATACTGACTAAAGGCAGCACCAAAAAAATAGAAATAAGGAGTATTCTAAGCATAAATTATCTTTTTTGCAAAGATACTGAAAAGTATTAAAGTACTTTATTGCAGAGGAATATTATACAATAAAATAGTAACTTTACACTCTAAAATAGAAACGTTATGCTCAAGCAGATTACTACTGTCATATTTGATTTGGACGGCACATTGCTCAATACTCTTGAGGATTTGGCTGCAAGTGTCAACTATGCCTTAAAAACAAATGGTTATCCCCAACGTACCACTAATGAGATTCGGACTTTTTTAGGTAACGGGGTAAAATCTTTGGTCAAGTGTTCTTTAGGTAAGAATGATAGTGATGAAATTTTTGAAAAGGTTTTCAACTGCTTTAGGACATATTATATGGAGCATTGCCAAGATACGACACGGCCATTTGACGGTATCCTTCCATTATTGGAGGAACTGAAAAAGCGAAAAATAAAGATGGCAATTGTTTCAAACAAACTACAACCTGCAGTAGAACAGCTCAACAATCATTTTTTCAAGAAACATATCTCTTCTGCTGTTGGAGAAAGTGCAACGGTGCGTCGGAAACCTAATCCGGATGCTGTCATTGCCGCGATGAACGCTTTGGGAAGCCGAAAGGACGAAACTATTTATGTGGGAGATTCTGAAATAGATATTGAAACGGCTAAAAATGCAGGTATTGATTGCATTGTCGTCCTTTGGGGATTCCGTGATGAGTGTTTTTTAAGGAGCCAATATCACAATATACATTATATTCATTCTCCAAAAGAACTTTTGTACTTATTGGATACTTCTATTTGAAAGAACGTTGTTAATGTCTTTTTAAAAAAACTGAACTTCACTGGTTTCTGTCACGTAAATATCAGAAATGCACCTTTCATATTATGGTAATAAGGTGCATTTGCAATTTCAGGCTCTTTATGTTATAGAATGGATATCTTACGTGTTATTTTACCGACTTTCAGCACAAAAAGTCCCCTACTGACATTCAATGAGACGGTTTTGTCAGCGGTGTCTATTTTGTATTCTGCAACCTTGGCGCCTGTCAGGCTAAAAACTTCCAGTTTCAGTCCTGAAGCGTTATGTATTCTTACGCTTGATCCTTTGACACTTAGGCTGATTTCTTCCCTTTGTTCCAAGGAGAATGTAACATCCGGTTGTTCATTCGTTGCCCTTACAATTTGAGGAGTCAAAAGGAAAAAAGACAATAATAACGTAATGATATATTTTATCTTCATGCTTGTTCTAATTTTTACGTCTACAAATATATTAAAGTTTTATAGAACAAACAAATGAAACGGGAGTTTTTACATGATATTGCATAATACTTTCTGATTCGTACTAAAAATAGCCGGGCATCTTAATGAAAAGATTGATAATCTGAAAATTTGACGATTTCTAACTGCTGTGTTTGCCGAAACATTCTGTGAAAGATAAAGCAACGTAGAATTTTAACACTATTTGGTTTCGACGGAAAAAAGTTGTATATTTGTAATAGCGAAGCGGGACATTCTTATTGGATGTCTCGCTTTTTGCCTGTTTTTCAAGTATAATCAAGTAGTTTTCCTATGTATTTTTGTGATGAATTATCCGTATTGGAATTAAAAATTCAAGTACTCGTGTTAAAATTTCGATACGGACTTTTTCCTAATCAGCATTTAGAATGTATGTATTAACACTTCAAAATGTAACCAAAGGTTAAATATGTTAAAGTTGGAATCCTGTTTTTGGGGATTAGGTAAAGATAATTTCTACGGAAATAATGAGACATGAAGTTTGAATACTAAAATAAATGTTGTAAGTTTGTTGCTCTTATTTTTTACATTTGCATTGCGAATGTCATTATCCGTCAAGAACAAAATAGCGATAGCCCTATGATTTATGATTTAATCATGGCTGCGTTTGCTGATGTAGAGGAAAGTGATCATCAAGAACACTTTTTGGTTGAACGGCTTCATCAGTCAAATACATTTATTCCGGAACTGTCATTGGTTGCAGAAACAGACAATCAGAAAATTGTTGGATATATCCTGCTCACAGAGGTTGAAATTGTATCGAAAAACATCATTGTATCTTCATTAGGGGTTGCTCCGCTGTCGGTTCTCCCTGAATTTCAAAAACTTGGAATCGGTGGAAGACTGCTTAAGGAAGCACATAAAAAAGCAGTTTTGCTTGGATATGATACTGCAGTCTTGCTTGGGCATAAGGATTATTATCCACGATTCGGTTATCGCAGAGCTATTGATTTTGGTATAGAGTTTCCTTTTGATGTCCCATCTGATTGCTGTATGATCATTGAGTTACGCCCTAATGCTGCGGATAACATATCTGGAGTTGTTCGTTATCCTGATATTTTTTTCGAGTAAACTGAGCAATACCAGCCGTTTAACGCACTCTTAGGGTAATATCCTCTTGTTGTATTTACTTAATCATAAGTTGTTGAAGATCATATAAGGAACCATTGTATGTGTTGATGTCGACATTACCTCTGATACCCTTAACACGTCCTCGATCTGTATGCTGCCAAAATTTCCAGGCACCATCGTAATGTAAGGTGTCTACATAATAATGAGCAATCCAATAAGGGTAATGGTCAAAAACAATAGAGTTAAGATATTGCTTTCTGAATTTATAATAAGTATAAAGAATTGGGCGGGTTTTATAATGTAACTCTATAATTTTCAACCACTTCAATGTTTCTGCCCTGAGTTGTTCTTTAGTTAAATCTCCTAAGACTTCAACATCTAATACTGGTGGAAGGTCACCGGCTTGCAGCTTTACATTACGGATAAAATTACGGGCTTGATCTTCTGCAGCAACTCCCGGTAAAAAATAATGATAGGCTCCGCATGCCAGTCCAACCTCTCGGGCCTTTAAAATATTTTCCTTGAACTTAGGGTCGACCAAGCTTTCTCCTTCTGTTGCCTTAATAAAAACAAAACTTATAGGAGTATTGCCTATTTCAGAACGACGGACTTTGTTCCAGTCTATATCTCCCTGATGGTGACTCACATCTATGCCACGAATGGAGTATCCTTCAGGTAAGTGGGTTTCTCCATAAATGCCACGCCAACTTTGAGTAAAAGGGGCTACTATGTACACGTAAAAAAAGTAAGCATACACTGACAAAAGAATAGCACCTCCAGTCAAACGAATTTGTTTTGTTGTTCGTTTGGTCAGGAAATTCCATATAGCAGAAGATGTTCCGCTCCGTTTACGCCGTCTATATTGTCTATGTGCAGCCAAAAGAAAAATTATCAAATAAACAATAACATTGACAATTAGCTATTATTCGTTAGATGTTGTGTTGGTAACAAATAACTGCTAATTGTCAATGTGTCTATTATACCTTTAAGTAAATATTACTTATTTTGCTCAAGTTTAAGCGTTATGGTACATTGGTCGCAAACCTCAGTCGGGCCAAAGTATTGGATAGGACCAGGATATACAAAACAAGTTTTTTCCGCCCATTCCTCACGATTTGCCACAAAAGTCTGGAAAGGTGCATCGTCAAGACGTACCAATGCTTTCTTAATAACGGGTTTCATTTCGCCATGACGACGTTCCATATTCATCATCATCGTGATAGGCACACCACCGGCAATCCATTGTTCCGCAGGAGCAGTCGTGTTTTTAACGATGGCCATATAACCAGTCTTTCCATTAGCTACAAGTTGTGCGGCACTCGTACCAAGAGCATAGCAATAGTCAGCATCATAGTTAGACGGAGCAGCGCAACGGCCTTCATAACCGAAGAAATGATGCTGCGCAGCGAATTTACCGTCAAAATTGCCATTCACTTTCCATTCCTGTAATTTCTTTGCCACCATTTCTGATAGCAGTTTTTCTGTTTCGATGAGCGAAACTTGTACATTACCGTGCGGATCACGTTCCATTGTAAGTTGTTTGGCTACACCTTCCGGCAGGCTTGCATAGATAGCAGCATTCTCTGCAGAGAGTTTGCCCATGATCCAATTGCGTTGGTTGTCTGCTTCCACACTGGCTGCTTCAGAAGTTGCAAGTAAGTCGTTAAGTTCGGCAATCAACTTTTTCATAGCCGGAATAAATTCTATAAGACCTTCCGGAATAAGTACGGTACCAAAGTTATTACCTGATGCGGCACGTTTGGCTACGACCTCAGCGATATATGTTACAATATCGTCGAGAGTCATATTCTTTTCTTCAACCTCTTCACTTATGATGCATATATTGGGCTGACATTGCAATGCACATTCCAAAGCGATATGGCTTGCGGAACGTCCCATCAATTTTATAAAGTGCCAATATTTACGGGCAGAATTAGCATCACGCTGGATATTGCCTATTACTTCTGCATAGGTCTTACAGGCTGTATCGAAACCAAAACTTGTTTCGATTTGTTCATTCTTCAAGTCACCGTCAATCGTTTTGGGACATCCGATAACCTGAACGCCATATTGTTTGGCAGCGTAATATTCTGCAAGTACACAAGCATTAGTGTTGGAGTCGTCACCGCCAATAATGACGATAGCTTTTATATCCAATTCACGAATAACTTTTAAGCCACTCTCAAATTGTTCTTCCTTTTCCAATTTCGTACGGCCGGAACCAATCATATCAAAACCGCCAGTATTACGATATTCATCTATGATCTCAGCTGTGATTTCAATATATTTATGGTCAACCAAACCGCCAGGTCCCATGAGGAAACCGTAAAGTTTGTTTTCAGGACACTGCTTTTTCAATTCGTCAAAAAGACCGCAGATAACATTATGACCACCAGGAGCCTGACCGCCAGAAAGAATAATACCGATATTCATTGGCTCATATGTACGTTTCTCTTCTGAAGGTACAAACTCAACGAGAGGCATACCGTAAGTGTTGGGGAAGAGAGTTTTGATTTCTTCCTGATTACCTACGCTTTGTGTGGGTTCGCCTTCTTTGATACTTACATTGCCACGCAATCCCAACGGTAATTTGGGCTGATAGGCAGAACGGGCAATCTGTAATGCGCTTTTTTCCATAAAGAAATTCTAATATTGTTGTAATAAATGATAAATCCTTTGCGCAAAATTACAAAAACTTTTCCATACAAACCGAAAAACCTTGATTTTATAAGATTACATAAATAATTATGTTCATCAATATAATCAATAGAGTTCGGACTAACTTAAATTTGTAACTGATAAGGAGATGTGTTATTCTTTTGTTATTCAGCTATTCCAAGTTCATAATTCACTAAATCCTGCATCAGGCAAAAATCTATTTTAACGAGATTGTATTTGTAAAAGAGAGTGTTGTCTTTAGCTAGAATCATAGAAAGATCTTCTGTTTTCTCATGTTGTCTCAGATAGGTGGCATACCGGTTGATAGCAGATGGTAAATCTCCGGATATCCATGCTGCATGACCTGCATTGAGATAATCTGTTGGTAATGGAGATTTAGCCAGTAAACGTTGGTAATACGCCATAGCTTGTTCAGGCATTCCATCAAGTAAGGAACACCAGGCTAAACCGCGAAGAACATCATCGTTATTTTCTGATAAATAATCTGCTTTATATAGTTTTTGAAAAGCAGATTTTGGATCATTCAGTTGCAAAAAACATTCAGCTAAATGTAATAAAACGTCAGTATCTTCCTGATTAATTAGTTCTAGCTGAAGGTAACACTCAAGTGCAGCGTGTACGTTGTTTGTAAATCCATAACAGTTTCCCAACTGCTTTAATGTCCACTCATCATTTTCATGAAATATTCGTGCTTTCTCGTAGGCTGATATAGCTTCTTCATAGCGATTCTCAATTTGATAGCTATAGCCTATTTTCTGTAGAATAATAGCCGATGGCTGCATCCGCAGATAAAGTTGTCGTGACAAATGGTAAGACTTTTGAGAGAATGCAAAATTAGCAAGTTGCCCTAAAGTGTTTTCATCATCCAAAACTGCACTTAACAACGCGTTTTCTGTTAGAAGCAGGTTTTGCTTAAAAGGGTTCTCTGAATTCTCACTATAACGAAAAAGTTTGAAATAACGATAAAGATCTTGTAAATAAATCCGAAGGGTTCTTTCATCATCCATCAGCGGCATTGACAAATGATTTATTCCGGAAAATTCTTTTTCAAGGGCATTGTTTAATTCTTCATTTTGAATACTGTCAAGAAAAACAGGCATGTCGCCAAACATAAATGCCAGGGCATATTTGTCTGAATTACATAACTGTTCATTATTCAATAATTTGCTAAACAATTTATTCTTTTCTAAGAATCGGGCAACTTCCGGATTTTTTTTGCTAAACGGGCAGAACCAGTTTGCTGCTACATTGAAAAAAGGATATTTGGATTTAATCATTTTGAAAGTACCTATAAAGATGTCAGCGCCTTGCTGCTGCATCTCTACTAATGACTTCATTTTCTGCATAAAATTGTCATCATTTCCTGGTTGCTCCCAATGGGGATTGATATCCAGTAATTTTGAAAGATCTTCGGCGTCTTTAAAAGATAAATTACCATTCTGCTTCAGATTTTGGGCTTGTCTCATCATTTCCGGCAGAATTTCATTATGTAATTGCTTTTCTAGATTTTGAGTTACTGAACTTAAAAACAGTTGCGTCTGAATTATTTGAAGATGATTGCGAAATTTTTCTTCATCTGCTAGTAAACTAATTCTTGCGATAATATCTTCATACATTAAAAGACGCTTGGGCCACATAATACACACAAGGACAACCCCAACCAAAGCTCTTGCACGTAAAGTAAGATCTTCACTCGAATAAATGTCTAAGAGAAAACGTGTTTTATTTATATCAAAATGCCGTAATACGGCCATCATTACCGCACTAATCAAAACGCATTTTTTCAAATGTTCAACTTCTGCAGATTGCACCCATTTTTTTGTAATGTCTATTTCAGATTGTGTCCATAATTTAGACGTCCAAAACACTTCATAGATTTGTCTGTATGAACAGTCTGAAATATTTATTGAAGAAATGTCATGCGGCTCATTCATCAATTGTAATGTATTCCATGTTCGTGCATATAATGACGTGCCGACAGCCAATTCATTTTCACGTGAAATAGCATCTGCCAATTCATCAGCGCGTCTTATGAAGACCTCAAATAAGTGATGGCGTTCCGGATCATCAAATCCTTTGCCCATATAATTGAGCATCATTCTGTAATCGCCAGCTAATTTTTCTATGTCATCTTGGACAGTGGCTATTGTCAATCCTTGGCTCATCGTTTTAAGTGTAGACAACGCACTTAGTAAATGATACTGTTTCAGATGTTCCTTCAATTGTTCATGAAGTATTTCGAAATTCGAGAGCATACAGTATAGGATTTTTGTTTAATATTTATGTTGAAAAATCTATTGAATACCTGTTTATACAAATTACAAACAATAATCTATTCTTTCCGGAATTGAGGCATGACGATAGTGTGGTAACTTCAGGCTGTCAATAGCTTTTTCGGGCAATTGGTAGCGAATAGAAAGTATGTCGGATATTTTATTTTTTCCTAATTTATTAATGCTATCCGCTGCCATGTTATAAGCTTTTATAAATAGAGGTATTTGCTTGTTTTTTAATTTATTGCTTACTGATTCCTTACGTAAAACTATACATCCTAAATTAAGAGAATAAAACTTGTTTATTAATATATGATGTCCTTTACTTTTGGCTAAAGCCACATAAGGTTCAGATAATATAGCTGCATCAATCTGATTTTCATCTAGCATTTCTGTACGTAGTTTGTAATCATTGATTTGCACAGGTAAGATATCTGTTGGGGTTATTTTCTCATCTTTCAATAAATCTGTCAATAAGTAATGTGCTGCTGAAAAACGAGAAATAGCAATACTGTGTTTTTTTAGAGCTGTCAGATTACGTATGCGCAATTTTCCACTTACCACAACAGCCCATTCGTTGTCAGTACCAGATATGACTTCTAGTTTTTCTCCACGATTTCTATGATAACACAAACGAACTAAATCAGTTACGCCACCATCTGTGGACTTGTTTATATAAGCAGTATCGCAGTCGGCCTGTGAATTGTAGCT
This sequence comes from Prevotella sp. MGM2, assembly GCF_002933955.1. Classification (GTDB taxonomy): domain Bacteria; phylum Bacteroidota; class Bacteroidia; order Bacteroidales; family Bacteroidaceae; genus Alloprevotella. The sequence continues at coordinate 13,580 of NZ_BEWW01000243.1, read as the reverse complement.
TTTTAGGAAGACTCTCGCCCCAACCTTTTTGAAAAGTCCTTTTTCTGCAGCATAATAAAGTGGCAGGCAGTCAATCGTAGGCTGAACGGCTAAAACTAGTGTCTGGCTGTCGGTTACAACTGTAGTTTTTGTTCGGGCAGGCATTGGTTCGGCTTTTCTTTCAGGCGAACAGGCAACAAGCAGTCCGCTCCAAATAGTAACAAGCAAGAGAACTGATTTCATGGATGCATAAATAAGGAAAAATCATAAATGTGAAATGCAGGAAGCCAATTGTCATTGACAGGATGGCTTTTCCACATTCCACATTTTATTAATGTCAATTATACAGGGGCTTAATTAGCCTTTAATGGCTGCTATACCAGGAAGAATCTTACCTTCGATAGCTTCTAGCAGAGCACCGCCACCAGTCGAAATATAGGAAACTTGATCAGCCATACCGAATTTGTTGATACATGCAACTGAATCACCACCTCCGATGAGTGAGAAGGCTCCTTCTGCCGTAGCTTTGGCTATGGCATCGGCAATTGCACGGGAACCACCTGTAAAGTTGTCGAATTCAAAAACACCGGCAGGACCATTCCAAAGTATGGTTTTGGCGCCCTCAATGGCATCAGCAAAAAGTTTGCGGGTTTCAGGGCCAGCGTCCAAACCTTCCCAGCCTTCAGGAATTTCACCGGAAGGCACAACCTGAGTATTGGCCTCATTTGAGAACGAATCGGCTGCAATGCAGTCAACTCCGAGCACCAATTTAACGCCTTTGGCCTTAGCTTTGGCTATAATGTCAAGTGCCAGGTCAAGTTTGTCGTCTTCACAGATCGAAAGACCGACATGACCGCCCTGTGCTTTTGCAAATGTATAAGTCATACCGCCGCAAAGGATAAGATTATCAACCTTGTCCATCAGGTTTTCAATGATGCCAATTTTAGTGGAAACCTTTGAACCACCCATGATGGCAGTAAATGGGCGTTTAATGTTGCTCAGGATATTATCAACGGCCTGCACCTCTTTCTCCATGAGATAACCAAGCATTTTGTGGTCGGCATCAAAAGAGTCTGCAATAACAGCAGTTGAAGCATGTTTGCGGTGAGCCGTACCAAAGGCATCATTAACGTAGATGTCTGCATAAGAAGCCAAAGTCTTGGCAAATTCTTTTTGGCTGGCTTTCATGGCATTCTTTGCCTCTTCGTAAGCGGGATCAGCCTTATCTATGCCCACAGGCTTGCCTTCTTCTTCCGGATAGAAGCGAAGATTTTCAAGCAGAAGGACTTCGCCCGGTTTGAGAGCAGCGGCAGCTTCGGCGGCTTTTGCGCAATCGGGAGCAAACTGAACGGTCACACCCAAATGCTCTCCAACAGCTTCGGTAATCTGACCGAGAGAGAATTTAGGATTAACCTTACCTTTGGGTTTACCCATGTGGCTCATGATGATGAGTGATCCGCCGTCAGCGAGTATTTTTTTCAAAGTGGGCAGAGCACCTCGAATACGGGTGTCATCAGTGATTTTTCCGTTCTCGTCAAGAGGAACATTAAAGTCCACACGGACAATTACTTTCTTACCTTCGAAGTTGCAAGTGTCGATAGTCATAATCGCGTTGTTATTTTATTGTTTTTAAGTGAGTTTATTACCAGTGCCATTATGGCACCGCAAATATACGAAAAAACTTGTTCACATGAGATGTCATGAAAACAGAAAAAATCAATGGACCGATGTTGTTCAATAGAATGTAGAGAATATAAATAATTACGATGGGGTGTTGAAGTTTAACATATTTAACTTTCTGTTACATTTCCAATGAGCATTTACATATTCATAAACCATATAAAAAGAGTTGGAAGAAGTTCGGAAAGAAAAAGATTACTTGGAATTTTAACAGCAATACGGCGAATTTAAATTATAATACGGACTTTTTCTATGGAAAATATCTCTGTATTGCCGTTAAAGACAACAAAAGCGAACAGTTTTTGTTAACAGTCCGCTTCGCCATTGCAAATATACGATTTTTTTCGGCTAAAAGCAAATAGTGTTAAAATGTCAATTGACCATAAAACGCCCTGTCTGGACATCTTTGCAATTAATAAGTTGAATAAAATAATATTTTTAAACAATAAATCGTTAACTTTGCAAAGTCTGTATTCTTGTTCCTATTCATTTTGATGTCGTAAACTTCAAAGGGGGATTTGAACTGATCAATTCATAAATCATTATTCTCAAAAGTAAAAATCACTTTTATACATAATGGAAATAGCAAACAAATACAATCCGGAAGAAGTAGAAAGCAAATGGTACCAGTATTGGCTGGACAATCGCCTTTTCAGTTCAAAGCCTGACGGGCGTGAACCTTACACCGTGGTGATTCCTCCTCCCAATGTTACGGGTGTGTTGCACATGGGACACATGCTCAATGAAACTATACAGGATATTCTTGTTCGCCGTGCCCGTATGGAAGGTAAAAATGCCTGCTGGGTACCGGGCACCGACCATGCTTCCATAGCTACAGAAGCTAAGGTAGTGAATCGTTTAGCAAAACAAGGTATCAAGAAAAGTGACTTGTCACGTGATGAGTTTCTGAAGCATGCCTGGGAATGGACCGATGAACATGGCGGTATTATTCTGAAGCAACTGCGTCGTATTGGTGCTTCGTGTGACTGGGACCGTACAGGTTTTACGATGGACGAAGAACGTTCTTCCAGTGTTATCAAGGTCTTTGTTGACCTATATAATAAAGGTTTGATTTATCGCGGCGTACGCATGGTCAATTGGGATCCTAAGGCTCAAACGGCACTGTCGGACGAAGAGGTCGTATACAAGGAAGAGCACACGAAACTTTACTACATGAAATATTATGTGGCAGAAGACGATGGTAACGGTGCTACCGGAGAGGAAGGAGAAATTATTCATTGCGATGAAAAAGGCAGATATGCTGTGGTTGCGACCACACGCCCCGAAACAATTATGGGCGATGTTGCCATGTGTATCAATCCTAATGACCCTAAAAACCGATGGCTGTCCGGCAAAAGTGTGATTGTGCCTTTGGTTGGCCGTGTCATTCCTGTTATTGAGGATGACTATGTAGATATTGAATTCGGTACAGGTTGTCTCAAGGTGACTCCAGCTCACGATGTGAATGACTATATGCTGGGCGAAAAATATAATCTTGAAGCAATTGATATTTTCAATGATGATGCGACACTATCTGAGGCCGCAGGGCTTTATGTAGGACAAGACCGCTTTGACGTTCGGAAACGAATAGCTTTGGATCTGCAGAATGCAGGTCTCATGGAGAAAATAGAAGATTATGACAATAAAATCGGTTGTTCGGAACGTACAGGAGTACCTATCGAACCGAAACTCTCCATGCAATGGTTCCTGAAAATGCAGCATTTTGCCGATTTGGCTTTGTCGCCAGTCATGAACGATGACATTAAATTCTATCCGGCAAAATATAAAAATACTTACCGCCATTGGCTGGAAAATATAAAAGACTGGTGCATTTCCCGTCAGCTGTGGTGGGGACACCGCATTCCGGCATATTACCTGCCTACTGGCGGATTCGTTGTCGCAGAAACTCCAGAAGAAGCCTTAGCTTTAGCCCGTGAGAAAAGTAAAGATCCATCGTTGAACATTGCCGATCTACGCCAGGATGAAGATGCACTCGACACTTGGTTCTCTTCATGGCTTTGGCCCATTTCGCTATTCAAAGGTATTAATAATCCTGATAATGAAGAATTTAAATACTACTACCCTACCAGCGATTTGGTGACAGGTCCTGACATCATTTTCTTTTGGGTGGCGCGAATGATTATGGCCGGTTATGAGTATACTGGAAAAATGCCTTTCAAGAATGTTTATTTTACAGGTATCGTTCGTGACAAATTGGGACGTAAAATGTCTAAATCCTTAGGCAACTCACCGGATCCCCTTGAACTTATTGATAAATTCGGTGCTGACGGTGTACGTATGGGAATGATGCTTTCAGCTCCCGCCGGTAATGATATTCTTTTTGATGAGTCGCTTTGTGAACAAGGCCGTAACTTCTGCAACAAAATTTGGAATGCGTTTCGTCTCGTGCAGGGATGGACGATAGCCGATGGAGAAATGCCGGAAACATCACGGCAGGCCCTTGATTGGTTCAAGGCAGAACTGCGCCGTAGCGCAGATGAAATAAGTGATCTCTTTTCCAAATATCGTCTGTCGGAAGCGCTCATGGAGGTTTATCGTCTCTTTTGGGATGAATTTTCGAGTTGGTTGCTTGAAATGGTTAAACCTGCATACGGCCAACCTATTGATCGTCAAACCTACAATGAAGTACTTGCATGCTTTAATGATTTGCTTCACCTGCTTCATCCGTTCATGCCTTTCATCACCGAAGAATTGTGGCAACATCTTGGTGAACGCGAGAATGGCGAAAGTCTGATGGTCAGTCCACAGAATATTGCTATGCCAATTGAGGGTGATACTGGTTTGATTGTACAAATGACTCGTGTGAAGAGTATTGTGTCCAACGTGCGTGCGATAAGAAATTCTAAAAACATATCGCCAAGAGAAACTTTGGAACTGCAAGTTATCAGCGATAATCCTGACAAGGAATACACATCTCTCATCATTAAAATGGCAAATGTGAAAAGTGTGGAACTGATAGCAGAAAAGGCACATGGCTCTGCCACTTTTATGGTGGAAACAACAGAGTATGCAATACCATTAGGCAATTTGATTGACATAGAAGCTGAAAAGGCAAAAGCATTGGCGGAATTGGAACATCTTCGTAAATTCTTATCTGGAATAGAGAAGAAACTTTCGAACGAACGTTTTATAAATAATGCTCCTGCAGCAGTTGTTGAAATGGAGCACAAGAAGCAAAATGACGCAATGACCAAAATCGCTGTTTTGGAAGAAACTTTGAAGATGTATTAACATCTTCAAAGTTTCTTTTGTTTCAATAATAAAGTTGATATAACCTCATAATTCTTCATACTATAGTAAAAAGACAATAGTCAATATCTTGGGCAGAGAATTCTTTTTGAATGAATAAAAAAACTTTTATTACCTAAATATCGTATACCATGAATAAAAAAAACTTACTGACAGGGATATTGTCGGTTGCCCTATTGGGAAATTCCTTAACGGCAACCGCTGATAATGTATACACCATTTATCCGATTCCTCAAGAACAACATGCAGGAACTGGTACCGGTGCATTTACACAAGAAGTAAACGTGATTGTAGAGAATGGCATTGATGAAGCCACGATCAATCGTCTCAAAGATATTCTTAAGGCAAACGGGCTTACTGTGACACTTGGCAATCAAGCTGCTGAAAACCTTACGAACATCTATTTGGGAATAAACGGCTCAGAAGATGTAGCAGACAAAATAGCAGCCAAGTGGGGACTTCAACGCGAAGTATTCGTGGCGGAAGGTAAGTATGACAGACACAGTCTTATGCTTAAAGTTGAAAACGGAGTTGCTAACGTTCTTGTTTTGGGTGAAAACACAGATGCCGCATTTTTTGGCTTAGCCTCACTTGAGCAAATGCTGGAAGTGGACAAAACAGCAATGCCGGCAGTAAGCATTTATGATTATGCAGATCAGAAAAGTCGTGGTATTGTTGAAGGCTATTATGGGTATCCTTATTCTGTGTCTGTAAAGAAAGATCTGATGCGTTTTATGATGCGTTATAAAATGAACACCTATCTTTATGGTGCAAAAAGTGATCCTTATCATTCTGAAAAATGGAAAGAAGACTATCCGGCTTCAATAACAGAAGAACAGAAAAAAAATGGATGGCTTTCACAGGAAATGGTATCGGATGTTACTCAAGTATCACATGATACAAAAGTTAATTTTATTTGGGCAATCCATCCGGGCAATGATTTTTTATACAGCACTACTGTTATAAATGATATAATGGGTAAGTTTGACAAGATGTATCGTCATGGTGTACGTCAATTTGCCGTTTTTGTAGATGATGTCAGTGTTCCAAGTTCTGATGCTGACCTCAATACTAATGCTCAGCGTTTAACAGCTTTACAAAAGGCTTTGGAGAACAAATACAACCAAATAGGTGCTTTGGCTTCAGACACGGTCCGACCGCTTCATTTTGTTCCACAGATCTATTGCTCCTCTTTCGCACCTTCTGTAGAAGTGAGACAGAAGTTCTTCAGGGCATTGTCTTCCACACCCTCTTATATCACAATTTACACTACAGGAGCAGGAGTGTGGAGTGTACCTAACAGCAATGATTTGGCTACTGTCAAGAACGACTTGGGGCGTAACGTCGGGTGGTGGTGGAATTATCCTTGCAATGACAATGCCGACGGCCAAATTTATCCTTCTGACACTTATTCTAATTTCTATGACATGCCGGCAGTCAACAATAACGCCACTTTGCCAAATAGCCTTGAAAATGGCTTAGGTATTGTCAGCAATCCTATGCAGCAAGGGGAAATTTCAAAAACACCATTGTTTAGTGTTGCCAATTATGCTTGGAATACCGATGCTTTTGACAATAAAAATAGTTGGGAAGCTTCTTTCAACGCTATTTTAAAAGACGAAAATGCAGCTAGCGCTTATCGTTATCTTTCACAATATTTGCGCTATAATGATCCTGAAGTCTTGAATTCTTTAATCACAGCTTATAAAAGTTCCTTCACCACCAATAAACCGCAACCGGAACAATTGTTAGAACTGTTTAATGTCATTAGTGAGAAATGCGATATTCTTATAGCATTGAAAAATTCAGAAACAGAGAGCGATAGATTACTCTATAATGATTTAGCACCTTGGTTGTTGAAGTTAAAAGCAATGGTTGTAGCAACAAAAGGCCTTTTAACTTCAGCTATGGAAAAAGAAATAACAGAGGAAGTGTGGAAAAATTATGTAGCTTCTATACAGACGGTTAGTTCTCTTGACAAGGATGAGCAATTTAAAGCCTATGCTTTAGAAGGAATGGGGTCAGGTGTTAGTGTTTCTGTAAGGCCGTCACAGCCTTCGCAGAAATATTTTTTACCATTTATCAATTATATGAAAGAAAATGTTCTGTCTGATATTTTTAAAGGTAGTCATCAAGCTAAGACTGCAATGTTTACGAATGCAAATGTGAACGGTAATATTTATAATGTCGGATACAAATGTTATATTAGAGCTACCGTCACACTGGAATCAGGGCAATATATCGGAATGGAATTACCTCAGCCGACCCAATTGGCTAATGTAACGGTTGCTGATACTCTGTTATGGCCTAATTTTGAGGTCGTTTATTCTGGAGATGGTAAAAATTGGAATAGTTATAACAATAAGGAAATATTCCTGAGCAATCATGTTAATTATATTTGCATCAAAAATAATAGTGAAAAACCTCGTAGTCTACGTTTGGTGCAAGGAAATTTTTCCATTACTCTGCCAGAAGAGACTAAGATTAATACTAATTTGACAACAATTCCGAATGGAGATATTTGGAGTGGTCATAACAAGAGCTATATAACCGATGGCGATTACACTACTTTTGCCTGTTTGAATAGAAATCAGCAACAAAATGATGCTTATACTGTAAAACTTTCATCTCCTACGGTTGTCGGAGATGTACGTATTTGTATGGGAACAGTAAATGGTGACTATATGCAAATTGGTCGCGTAGAAACATCTGCTGATGGTAAAACTTGGAAACCGTTAAAAGTTAAAGGTTCAACCTCTATTGATTTCAGAATGAATTTACCACAAGTCATCAAATATTCAGATGAAATGTCCTATTGTGATTTTAATGGAACCAATGAGACTGTGCAATATGTTCGTTTGCGCTTACACTCTGCTAATACCAATAAATGGTTACGTTTATACGAAATAGAAGTGAATCGTCAAACAGATGCTGATAAATACCGTCCTATTTGCGTTGATGCTGATAATAAAGCAATAACTGAGGTTGTTGACGAATTACCCTATACAGCCACTATATCTCCAGTCTCTTCACTTACGTACCACTTATTCCGTGTTCACCCTCTTTCAAAAATTATTATTTATCAAGATGCGTCCTCGTCTGTTGGCGCCACATTATCTATATGTAATGCTGGCGAGTGGAAAGAAATAGGTCTTTTGAAAAACTATTCTCAAGAAGTGGATTTGAGTGATTTTAATGACTACTCAGCTTTAAGAATATCATGGGAGGGGGATATTGCCCCTACGATTTATGAAATTATAGAAGTGGTTGATGAAAATAAAAAACCGCAAGTGGCAACAAGAATCGAAGAAATAACCTCAAATGAAGGTAATAATATTCATGTTGTTATTGTCGATAAAAACGTTTCTATAACATCAGCAAAAGGGATACAGAATGTACAAATATGCACTATTGAAGGAAAGAATTTAATTACTTATAAGAATAAGGGAACGAATCATATTTCACTGCCAATCCCCTATAAGAGCAATCTTCTTCTTTTGAATGTTACTCTGTGTGACGGGAGTAAAAACTCTTATAAGATTTATATGAAATAAATATTGTAATTAAGATAACGCAGATTAATTTAAAATCAAAAAATCCTTGAAAGATCGAATAAATCTTTCAAGGATTTTTTTGATAACTTAAAACTGAAAATATCAGGCTGAACCGTGAGGATAATTTTTTCACTGTAGTATATTTTGAGATTAAATATACTATTTTTCTTTTACACATCCACTTGCTATCCAACGTTTTTTCCAATAATCAGATGCTAAATCATCGATAGTTACACCACGTGATGAACGGGCATGAATGAATCGTCCATTTTTCAAATAAATCCCAACATGAGTAATATCTTTTTCCAAATGGGAAGAAGAGAAAAAAACCAAATCACCTGGTTGCAATGATTTCAATCGCTTATATTTATGGTTATTTCCCTCAAATTGCTCTTTGCAATTACGGGCAATCTTTGTACCATAAACATTCTTATATATGTTATAGGTTAAACCGGAACAGTCTACGCCTTTTCTTGTTATGCCACCATACCCGTAAGGAACACCAACCCAACTTGCCGCTTCAATATAAAGAACATGATCGTCATGTTTTTCTATATCAAAACCTAAAATTATTCCAGCACGGGCTAAAGAGTGAAAATCCACGTGTTTTAACTGCCTTGAAGAGGAACAAGAGACAATAGCCAATGAGAAGAAAACAACCACTATTGGCAATAGTGGTTGTTTGGTGTAGTTTGTGTAGTCAGGCAAAACCATTGGTTACTCTTTTATTTGAGTGCAGACAAATATCTCTCAGCTTCTATCGCAGCCTTACAGCCACTTCCTGCTGCTGTAATGGCCTGTCGGTAAAGTGGGTCAGCTACGTCACCGGCAGCGAAAACCCCAGCAATATTGGTACATGCAGTTTTTCCTTTAGTTATGATGTAGCCATTTTCGTCTGTGTCAATCCAGCGTTTGAATAAATCACTGTTGGGGTTATGGCCAATAGCTAAAAAGAAACCGTCAATTGCAATGTCGTATTTTTTTTCAGCAGAAGTTCCTTGGCGATACACTAAATGAGCCCCTTCCACTCCATTTTCTCCAAAAAGACCTACCGTATTCGTTTCAAAAAGAATTTCTATTTTATCATTGGAAAATACACGCTCTTGCATGGTTTTTGAGGCACGAAGAAAAGGTTTTCTGACAATTAAATAAACCTTAGCTGCAAGTCCGGAAAGGTACATAGCTTCTTCACAAGCTGTATCCCCTCCTCCTACAACAGCAACTGTTTTCTTACGATAAAAGAAACCATCACATGTGGCACAGGCACTAACACCAGCTCCACGATATTTTATTTCATCATCTAAGCCTAAATATTTGGCAGAAGCACCTGTTGCAATAATTAAAGCTTGACAGGCGACTTGGGTTTCATCATCAAAAGTAATAACCATTGGTTGAATACCCAAATCGGTTGCAACTGCTGTTGCTGTGCGTATTTCGGTGCCGAAACGTTCGGCTTGCTTACGTAAGTCACTCATCATATCATTTGCATCAATGCCTTCAGGATAGCCCGGAAAGTTTTCAACTTCAGTTGTTGTCGTGAGTTGTCCACCTGGTTGTAATCCTTCATAAACTATTGGCGATAATCCTGCGCGAGCTGCATAAATGGCTGCAGTATAACCGGCTGGTCCGGAACCAAGTATAAGGCATTTAATAGTTTCCATAATTTGATGTTATTGTATAATTTTTATTGATTATAGTCTAATTGTTTCTCAATATGAAATTATCTCAAATCAATAATTTCCACACTCGGATAATCTTTCTTGCTGAACTGAAAAAAACTATCTTTCCACTTTTTTCCAGCCGAAGTATTACCAACTCGAATACGTATCCAATTTCCGTCTTTTTGTTTCATACGTATACTTAATGGCCAATAACTAGTCTTGTCTATGATTATACGCATTTCACGAATACTTCTTCCTTTCTGTTGAGCCAAAAGTCGTACTTCATAGCAAGATTTATTATTATAATTTGTAATTGTCATCTGTGCATTATATCCAGATTTATATAGATTGACAAAAGTATACGGGTTAATGGATTGTAATTCATCTGCTGTAGGCGTTGATGCATACACTTCGTCACTACCAGCCATAAGAGCCCATTGTGTTTTACCATCAAACCATGTTGTCATTTGTTGTGAAGTTATTTTAAACTTATTTCCTCTGACATAAATAGTTCCAGACGTATTGCCAGAAATAGAGGCTCCTTTATAAGACGTTACTTCAAAGGTTGCTTGTATGCCATCACTATTCTTTAAAATTCCAGCCGTTTTATCTAATACTTGATGAGGAGTATCAGCATTAGCAATGGAAGGTACAAAATAGCTACATATTATGAGCAAACACAGAATTATAAAATCGTTCTTTTTCATATAAGCTTAATTTATCTAATAGCGGATATTTTTGTTTCTAATTCAACTTCATCCGTGCATAGCACTTCACGTGGTTTGGCTCCTCGGGTAGGTCCTACAATTCCTGCCTTTTCAATTTGGTCCATTAAACGACCAGCACGATTATAACCAATAGAGAATTTACGCTGTATGAGTGATGTGGAACCTTGTTGATGGATGACGATTAAACGAGCGGCTTCTTCAAATAGAGGATCAAGATTAGCTAAGTCTACAACATTGGCTGAATTATCGTTATCATTTTCTGTTGCAACTTCAGGTAATTCATATGGAACCAAATATCCTTGTTGAGTTGCTATAAAATTATTTATAGCCTCAACTTCTGGAGTATCGACAAAAGCGCATTGAACACGAACGGGATCATTCCCTGCCAAAAATAGCATATCTCCTTTGCCAACCAATTGATTAGCTCCAGTACGATCTAAAATAGTTTGACTGTCAATGCGTGACATAACTTTAAAAGCCATACGAGCAGGGAAATTGGCTTTGATGGTACCCGTGATAATATTCGTTGTAGGGCGTTGAGTGGCTATAACCATGTGCATACCAACAGCACGTGCCAATTGAGCAATACGAGCAATAGGTAATTCTACTTCCTTACCTGCTGTCATAATAAGATCTCCAAACTCATCAATAATAACAACAATATAAGGCATAAATTCGTGGCCGTTTTCCGGGTTAAGTTGGCGTGCCTTGAATTTTGCGTTATATTCTTTTACATTTCGAACTTTAGCTTTCTTGAGCAAATCATAACGATGGTCCATCAATTGACAAAGGCTTTTTAAAGTTTGTACAACTTTGGTAACATCTGTGATAATAGAATCGTCCCCATCTGCTATTTTCGCTAAAAAATGGTTTTCAATAGGAGAATAAACACTAAATTCCACTTTTTTAGGATCCACCATTACAATTTTGAGTTCAGACGGATGTTTTTTATAAACTAATGAAGTAATGATAGCATTCAACCCTACAGATTTTCCTTGTCCTGTCGCACCTGCCACCAATAAATGAGGCATTTTGGCCAAATCAACCATAAAGACTTCATTCGTAATCGTCTTTCCTAGAGCTATTGGAAGTTCGAAAGTACTTTCCTGAAACTTTCTGGAATTGATAATACTTTCCATAGATACAATACGAGGATTCTTATTAGGAACTTCAATACCAATAGTCCCCTTACCAGGAATAGGGGCAATAATGCGTATCCCCAAGGCACTAAGACTTAAAGCTATATCATCCTCCAAATTACGTATCTTGCTAATACGCACTCCAGGGGCTGGAGTTATCTCATAAAGTGTAATAGTTGGTCCTATTGTTGCTTTAATACTCATGATTTCAACTCCAAAATTGCGCAAAACAGTAATGATACGATCTTTATTCGCATTTTGTTCAGCCATGTCAACTGAAGGAGCATTATCTGGATATTTTTTCAAAAGTTCAATGGGAGGAAATTGATAATTTTCTAAATCCTTCCAAGGATCATATGGTTCACCTAAATTTCTTGTATCCAGAGGAAAATCCTCTTCAGAAATATTAATAGCCTGTTGCTCCACTGGAAGTGATGCTTTTGTGGTTTCTTCTAAAATCAGTTCAGGATCTTTCTCATCATTTATCTGATTGGAAAAATCAAGGCTCACCATATAATCTTGTTCATAGTTTTCTTGAGTGTTCTTATCATCAACGTTTATCCTTTCTGTTAAATTGTCAGAATCCGATCCATAAATCTCATCATTCTGCACTTCTTTTTTGACATTAATCTTCACAAGATTTCCCTTTATTAATATTTGTGGCTTCATCATCTTACGAATAATTTCAATAGTTTCATTACTTAAGTAGATGAGATAACAAATAGCAATAGTGATTAAGAGGATATATGTAGGAATTATGCCTATTGCAGAAATCAAATAATTGCAAACATTTACTCCATGCATCCCCCCTAGATAAAATGTAAAATCAAATTTAGGAAGTAACGAGCATTCCAAAAGACTTAACATAACAGATCCCCATACCATCAAAATGGAACAATTAAGAAACCATTTCCATAGTCTGATTTTATATACTCGCATAAGTTTTATACCGAGTATCAATAAAAATATTGGAATATAAAATGAGCAAACTCCAAAACATTCATCCATAAAATAATGAGCAGTATAAGCTCCTAATTTACCTCCATAATTTTGTGCAGTAAAAGTCAATCCACCTTCTACAGCTGTCTGCTCCACATTACCAGTAAAAAAATGAGAAATGAATGACAACACCATAAAAAGCGCTATTATCAAAGCAAAAAGACCAAAAACAAAACGCAAAGTATCACCTTGATAAAGGGTCTTAAGTCCTTCTGGTAAGAGTACACTCTTAATATCAAGTTTTTTTACATTATTTTTTTTCTTAGACGTTATTTTAGCTTTTTCTTTATGTGTTGTTTCTTTCTTTTTTGAAACTGGCATTGTTACTTAATGAATTTATTATTCAGGAAATCAACAAAGTTTTCCCTCCTGTTATACATGTAGAGAGCAAAGTTACTAAAAGTTATTTAGATAATACAAATAAAATCATGAAATATATTTAATATCAAGTATAGATTTGTGAACATTTATACTTAAATTTCCTTCAACAAAAATCATATTCTTAGCGGATGCATTTTAACCGATCAATAAGGGCGTATCGAACGTTCGATACGCCCTTATTGATCGGTT
>NZ_BEWW01000242.1 GCF_002933955.1 Prevotella sp. MGM2 | reverse complement strand
GGCGTAAGCCAGCAGATTTACAGTCTGCCCCATTTGGCCACTCTGGTATTTGCCCTTTCTTGTTTTTGATGATGCAAAGTTACATATTATTTTTGTAACTGCCAAGCATAATCAGCCATTTTTATTGCAGTAATAGCAAATTCATTACCTTTGTTACCCAAACGGCCTCCAGCTCGCTCTTGTGCCTGTTCTAAGCTATTGACAGTTAAGAGTCCAAATATCACTGGTTTATCGCTCGTTGCATTCAATTGTCCCAATCCTTGACTCGTTGCTTCACAAATATAATCAAAATGAGGAGTATCACCTCTTATAACACAGCCGATAGCAATAACCGCATCAATATAGCCATGTTTAATCATTTGGGCTGCACCATATATCAGTTCAAAACTCCCAGGTACATAACTAACTGTAATATTGCTTTCATCCACACCATTGGCTTTAAGGGTTTCGATAGCTCCTTCTAAAAGAATATCTGTTATGTTATTATTCCATTCACTTACAACAATACCAAAACGCATGTTGGTTGTATCGGGAATCGCTTTTATATTGTTGAGCAAGTTGAAATTTTGTGTAGACATTGGTAACAAATGAATGATTGAATTTATAAAATAAAAAAAGAGTTAGGAAACAGTTTAGACTTTATATTTATCTTATTTCTCTTTCCTAACTCAAGTCCTTTATTCTCTTCTTATTTAAATATACTGCAAAGATCTTTTATTTAGTACGCTCGATATATTTATCAATTTCAGAGGACATCATCCCACCTTGTGTTTGGCCAAATTGTGGATATTCTTTTTTTATTTGTAGATAAATCTTATTTGCTTCTCCTTTTTTGTTCAAGCTTTCAAGTAATTTACCTGCTTCTAAGAGGAATTTGGGAGTCATTGCCTCATTGTCTGCCAATTTTGCTGCTTTCTTAAAAGTTTCAATCGCTTTTTCAATTTGCTTATCACAAGCATAAGCATTAGCTAACATTGAAATAACTAAAGGTGAAATAGAATTGTCACTCATTGGAGAAAATTCTTCAAGTTGCTTTATAGCTTCTTTATATTGTGACATATTAAAATAGACAGTTCCAGCCAAATAATAAGCAACATTTCCACTCTTTCCGCCATCCTTTGCTATTCTCAAAAAGCCTGGAAACTTGCCGTCACCCTTGAGCGCTTTATTGAATAAATCATTTACCTGTGCCTGCATTCTTTGGCGGGCTTCCTTTACTGCAATACTAATAGAATCAGGAGTTGTTTCAGATATAACACCTTGCGAAATAAGCACTTGAGCCAAAGATGAATCTGGAAGAATTTCCATCTGTGCATATTGACTCTGTGCCTGTCGGCCCTGATTTAATAGCCCTATTCCCTCTAATAAAAAAGTTTGGTTTTTATTGTCTCTCGGTTCGGTATAAAATTTCCGGAAAGCGAAATAACCGCCAATAAAAACTATAAGGGCAATAACTGCGATTAACAACCATTTTGTTGTCGGTTTGTTTCTCAGAGATTGAACCAATCCAGCCTTGGCTACAGTTTCAGTGTTTGTTGTTTGCTTGGTCATGATTTATTTATTTTTCTTTTTATAGTCGACAATCGGCAGCAAAAGTAATATTTTCCTATTGATTGATGAAATAAAAACTTCTTTTTTTTATAGCTTCTTCTTTTTTGTATCTGCTGAATTTGGTGAAACAGTTTGGTTGATGTATTTTTGCCAGTATAAACGCGAAAAAACAATATGTATCTAAAACATCTGACTGCGATAAATTACAAAAACATATCTCAAGTAGAACTTGATTTTTCCCCTAATGTGAATTGTTTTGTTGGGGCTAATGGAATGGGAAAGACAAATTTGTTGGATGCTGTTTACTATTTGTCTTTTTGTAAAAGTTCTTTAAATCAATCAGACACATTCAATTTAAAACATGATGGAGATTTCTTCATGCTTCAAGGAGATTATGAAGATAATATGAAGGGGGGATTAAATGTTTGTTGTGGGTTGAAACGTGGGCAACGCAAACATATTAAGTGCAACGGAAAAGAATATAAACGTTTTTCTGAGCACTTAGGTAAAATTCCTTTAGTTCTACTCTCGCCTTCCGATTCGTTGCTGGTATCAGGTGGAAGTGAGGAACGTAGACGTTTTATGGATATTGTCATTTCACAATATGATAAAAAATACTTGAATTGTATAATTCGTTATGAAAAAGCCTTGAAGCAACGTAACTCTCTTCTAAAACTAGAAGAATTCAATAGTGATGTTTTGGAAGTTTTGGAGCAAATGATGGCTACGGATGCCCAAGTGATTTATTTGGCCCGCCAAAGTTTTATAATGGAGTTTATACCTGTTTTTCGTTCTTTGTATTGTAATTTATGCAATACAAATGTAGAGGTTGCTGACATTAATTATATTTCACATTGCATGAGAGGAGATTTATTAGCTATATGGCGTAATGAGCGTTCTAGAGAGCATATTGTCGGTCATACTCTCTATGGAATACATAAGGATGATTTATTATTGACATTGGGAGACTATCCGGTCAAACGTGAAGCTTCACAAGGACAAAGTAAAACCTTTTTTATTGCGATGAAATTGGCTCAATTCCTTTTTCTTAAACAAAAAGGAACAAATCGTACGCCCATATTATTATTGGATGATATATTTGATAAATTGGATGCCGGTAGAGTTGGGAAAATAGTGAATTATGTTTCTGGAGACGATTTTGGGCAAATATTTATTACAGACACAAATAAAGACCATTTAGACCGTATCTTAGCCAATTCAAAGCATGAATATAAATTATTCTATGTGGAAAATGGTATTGTAGTAGAAAAACATGATGAAACGTAGAAAATCAGAACCAATTGATGAAGTATTAATGAGATTTTTACGCTTATATGGTTTAGAATCTCCCTTAAATGAATATCGTCTTATTGAGTTTTGGCCAGAAGTTGCAGGTGAACTGATAGCTTCTGCCACAACTGATTTGTATATTAGTAATCAGAAATTAATAGTACGATTGAGCCAACCTGCGTTGCGAGCTGATTTGATGATGATGCGAAACAAATTTGTGAACGAACTAAATGCTAAAGTTGGAGCAAACGTAATTATAGATATTATTTTGAAATAAAATTTATTATATTATTCTTATTGTATCTACTTATTAGGTAAAATGATACTGTTTTAGTCTGCCATCTCTTCAGAAAAAGAGATTAAGTAAAAAAATAGAGAATTAGAGTAAACAATAAAAAGTTTGAATTAACTTTGCAGCGAATAAAAATTTTAAGACACTCCCACGTATGGATATCTTTTATCTTTGTATTTTAGCATTTCTAATAGTATTGGCTGTTTTTGACCTCTCCGTAGGTGTAGCTAATGATGCTGTAAATTTCTTAAGTCCGGCAGTTGGCGCCAAAGTTGCTAAATTTCGTATTGTTTTGATTGTTGCTGCAATCGGTATTTTTGTTGGCGCTTCAACTAGTAGTGGTATGATGGATATCGCCAGACATGGTATTATGACCCCGCAGTTCTATTCTCTGGATGACGTTATGTGCATATTCTTGGCTGTAGCTGCTACTGATGTAATTCTTTTAGACATATTCAATACGTTAGGAATGCCAACTTCAACGACGGTTTCTATGGTATTTGGATTGTTGGGAGGTAGTACAGCATTGGCAATGTCAAAGATTGTGAGTAGTGGCATGGCTTATGAACAATTAATTAATACAGACAAGGCTTTACAAGTTATTATCGGTATATTCCTTTCAGTTGCTATCGCTTTTGTTTTTGGCCTAATAGTAATGTGGATTACTCGTTTAGTTTTTACTTTTAATTACAAAAAACATTTAAGATGGAGTATCGCTTTGTTTGGAGGGGTCTCTGTCACATCTATTTTCTACTTTCTTTTAGTTAGCGGGTTGAAAAATTCGAAAATATTGATAGATTATGGTATTTCAGACTGGATAGCTTGTCACAGATTATTATTATTAGGAGGATGTTTGGTCTGCTTTACTATTTTAATGGAAATACTACATCTATTACATGTAAATATTTTCAAGGTCGTAGTCTTGTTTGGTACATTTTCTCTTGCGATGGCTTTTGCCGGCAACGATTTGGTAAACTTTATTGGTACTCCTTTGGCTGGTTTGGAAGCCTTTATTGATTTTACAGTTAATGGTGATGGGCAATCTGCTAATAGTTTCAAAGCTGAAGTCTTGGCAGGACCGTCAACGTTACCTGGCAAACAATATTTTTTAGTTGTTGCAGGCGTAATTATGACAACAGCAATATTTATGTCCAAGAAAGCAAGAAAAGTGGTTGAAACAACTGTTAATCTTTCGCGACAAGATGATGGTGAAGAAGTTTTTAGTTCTTCAAAAATAGCCCGCAAAACCGTGCGCAGTGTCTTAAATGCCACTGCAACGATAAGTCGTTATGCACCACGTGGCTTTAAATCTTGGGTCAATACTCGCTTTAATACCGATGTTATTGATATGGATGAAGGTGCTGCATTTGATTTGGTACGTGCTTCCGTGAACTTAGTTCTAGCGGGTTTACTTATTGTTGTAGGTACATCATTACAATTGCCACTTTCTACTACTTATGTGGCTTTTATGGTTGCAATGGGAACTAGTTTAGCCGATCGTGCTTGGGGACGTGAAACTGCAGTTTATCGTATTACAGGTGTAATTACTGTCATTGGTGGTTGGTTTATCACAGCTGGAGCCGCTTTTATTATGAGTTTAACCATTGCGTTTCTCAATCATGTAGGTGGTATCTTTGCTATGGTATTATTGATTCTCGTACTTGTCCTAGTTTTAATTAATAATAATAGAAAATTCAAGAAAAAGAAAAATGCCGAAGAGGTTGATATCCTGTTCCGACAATTGGTACGTTGTCATGACAAACAGCAAACATGGGGATTATTAGTTGAACATGTTCGTCGTTCTCAAGCTAATATGATAGACTTTGCACGTTCTACTTTTCATAATATCACTAATGGTCTCATGTATGAGGATATTAAATCGTTAAAACAGGCAGGTCATGCTATTGAGGAACAAAAAAGCACATGGAAGCGTTATCGTAGAAAAGAAATATTAGGCATGCGTAAAATCGATTATATGCTTGCTGTAGAAAAAAATACATGGTTTCATTTAGGATGTAATAATTCTACACAGATTATTTATTGCTTGAAGCGCATGTTAGAACCAACTTTAGAGCATGTTGATAATAACTTTAATCCCTTACCTAAAGAGTATCAAGAAGAAATGCGTCCATTACTAAAAGAGGTCGATTTGTTACTTCAACGAACTCAACAAATGATTGTTAATGGGAATTTTACGGATGCTGATGAATTACTTGTTGACGCGAACTCTACAAAAGCTCAGATTTCACAAATACGCCATCAACAACAGGATCATATGCAACGTGAAAATAATAACATAAAAGTTGCTTTGCTTTATCTAAACACACTACAAGAAACTCAAGAACTTATTTCTATGGTTCGCCATCTTTTAAGAGCTAGCAAACGTTTTCAAATGGTTTAACCGATCAATAAGGGCGTATCGAACGTTCGATACGCCCTTATTGATCGGTT
>NZ_BEWW01000241.1 GCF_002933955.1 Prevotella sp. MGM2 | reverse complement strand
CAAATTTAACACTTTTCTCAAAATTCATGCACCGTGTTTTCGGCTTGACCCTTAAAAATGGAATTGCCATATTTTATGGCTTGCCGATGGGATTTCAGTTCTGAATTACCGGATTTTCAGTCAACCCATGCGTCAGCAAGATGAAAGGACAGCATCCCCACTGCCGAACAACTCCTTACTGCATCCGTTCATTTATAATAGTCAATGCACCGCAGAATTTCGTCTTTAAAAAATCCTTATTTGTCGATTTCAAACAGAAGGGAGCCATTTCTTATTTTAAAAGATGTTACCTTTGCGGTGTAAAAGTACAGAACAATAACAAATTAATATATTATTTCATGAACCAAAGACTCTTTTTAATGTTCTTTTCTCTGGCGACATTGCTGACCGGCGTTACGGCCCAGCGGTATGTCATCACCGGTACAGTGAAGAACGGCCAAACGGGCAGTGCCGTCGAATTTGCCAGTGTCACACTTCTGCGTCAGGACAGCACTATAGTAGGCGGCATCCAGACCGATGAAACAGGTTCCTTCAAAGTAAAGGCCAAGACTGCCGGAAATTTCATTCTCCGGACGTCCTATATGGGATTTACCACACTCTACAAGAATGTACAACTCACCGCCCAGCGCGACTCCGTAAACGTTGGTGCGCTCAGTCTTCAGAGCGATGACAAGATTTTAGGAACTGCAGTCGTGTCTGCCACTCTGGCGCGCGTGGAGCAGAAAGAAGACACAACCATGTACAATGCCGCAGCCTACCGGGTACCTGACGGTTCGACGCTCGAAGCACTCATCAAGCAGTTGCCCGGCGTAGAAGTGTCGGATGACGGCACCATCAAATGGAACGGCAAAGAAGTCAAGGAGTTCCTCATCAACGGCAAGGATTTCTTCAAAGGCGACACCGAAGTGGCCATGAAAAACCTGCCGACCGAACTGGTCAACAAAATCAAGGCCTACGACAAAAAGAGTGACTACACCGAAATGACAGGTATAGACGACGGGGAGGAAACTACCGTGCTGGACATCAGCACCAAGCGTGAGCTGAACGAGTCGTGGGTAACCAACGTCGACCTTGCCTATGGTACGAAAGACCGCTATGCCGGCCGTTTCTTTGCCACACGCTTCACCGACCGTTCACGCATTACAGCCTACGGTTCTGCCAACAACACAGGCAACCAAGGTTTCGGCGGTCCTCGCGGCTTCGGCGGAGGCGGAAGCGGCTTGCGCGCCACAAAAAATGCCGGATTGGATTTCAGTTGGGAAAACGGCAAAAGCAAAAAAGAAAACGGACGGCTGGAACTGGGCGGTAACATACGTTACTCCCACTCGGGAAGCGATAATGTATCCACCTCCTCTTCAGAGACATTCCTTACCACAGGAAGCACCAGCTCGTTCAGCAACAGCTGGAGCAAATCAAAAAGCGGTTCAACCAACGTCAACGGTGGTTTCCGCGTACAATGGAGTCCCGACACGCTGACAAAAATTACTTTCCGCCCCTCTTTCAGCTACAGCGAAAGCGACAGTCGCAGCACCAATATGTCGGGTACATTCAATGATGACCCTTACGCCATCGAAGGCATGTATTCTCCGCTTGACAGCATTTTTGCTGCAACCATCAATCCGCAGTTGGAGGCCATTGCCGTCAACCGCAACAACCGCCTCTCCATGAGCGACAGCCGCAGCAGCAGTTTCGATGCATCGCTTAACATCATGCGCCGCCTCAACAATAAAGGCCGTAACGTCTCGCTTCAAGCCAACGGCGGTTACAGCCAAAGCAAGAGCCATTCTTACTCTCTCTCGGAAATCAAATACTTCTCCACCGAACGCCAGAACAGTTTTCTGAACCAGTACAGCTACAATCCTTCAAAAAACCACAACTACAGCATTCGTCTGGGCTACGTTGAACCGCTCGGCAAACAATGGTTTGGAGAAGCCGGCTACAAATTCTCCTACCGATACTCCGACAGCGACCGCTCACGCTATAATCTCGACTCCCTGGCCTCAGGAAAATTCGGTGACGAATACGATGCGTGGGGTTCATGGGAAACAGCCTATGCTCTCTTTGGCACACTGCCCACAGACCGCGAGCTGATGGAAAAAGTACGCGACGACTACAACTCGCAATACGCCACCTACAAATACTTCAATCACACGGCCAACATCGGTGTACGCTACAACACGGAGACGATCCGTTTTAACGCCGGAGTGGACTTTAACCCCGAAAGAACGGAAATGAGCTACATGCGCCCCGGACAACACATCGACACGCTCATCACACGCACCGTCTTTAAAGTGTCGCCGCAAATACGCATGCGTTACCGTTTTTCAAAGACCACACAACTCGACATCCGTTATCGCGGCTCCTCCTCACAGCCCTCTATGACCGATCTCCTGGCTGTTGTAGACGATTCCGACCCATTGAACGTATCTATGGGTAATCCGGGCTTGAAGCCGTCGTGGACGAATAACCTCCGCATTTTCTACAACTCCTATAATCCCGACAAGCAACAGGGCATGATGGCCGGTCTCAACTTCTCGCAAGTCAGCAACTCCATCAGCAGCCGCATGGTTTATGACCAGTCCACCGGTGCACGCTACACACGCCCTGAAAATATTTCGGGCAACTGGAACAGTAATGCCAATTTCATGTTCAACACCGGCCTTGGCTATCAGAAACTCTTCACAATTTCTACCTTTACGCGACTGTCCTACAACAATCAGGTGGGATACGTCAGCAACTACAACAGCGGGAACTCCTCTACGGGTAATCTGTCCGAACTGCTGGACGGCACTTATGATGGCTACAACCGACTCTTCAACAGCATTTCATCTACCAAAAACACTACGAGAACTCTCGGAGTGGGTGAGAACCTTAACCTCGCCTACCGTGCTTCATGGTTCGATATCGGCGTTTTCGGCTCGCTCGACTACCAGCATGCCCGCGCCACAGCACAGGACAGGGCCAACATGGACACATGGAACTTTGCCTATGGTGCCAACGCCAATTTCAACTTCGACTGGGGTATGAGCATCTCCACCGATATCCGCATGAACTCACGCCGTGGCTACTCCGATGCTTCCATGAACACCAATGAATTTCTTTGGAATGCCCAGATAGCCCAATCTTTCCTCAAAGGACGCGCCGCAACCATCAGCCTGCAGTTCTACGACATCCTGCACAAGCAGAGTAACGTGAGCCGTACCATCTCTGCCACCATGCGCCGTGACTCTTGGAACAATGCCATCAATTCTTACATCATGCTCCATTTCATTTACAAGCTCAACATCTTCGGCGGAAAATCCCAGTCATCAACATCAGGCAAAGGTCAGGGACGCCGCGAGGGAGGAAACGGCAGTATGCGCGCTATGCCCATGATGCGCAGTATGGGAGGCGGACATGGCGGATTTTAAAGCAAAGACATAAAGAACAACAACTGCCAAGGCGGCATCCTGATTGAAGATGCCGCCTTTTTTAAAAGCAACAATCTATAAAAACAAAACAACATCTACAAAAACCATGAAACAAAAAATCCTTTTTGCGGTATTTTTCCTGATGGCATTGCCGGCTATCGTGAGTTCTGCCTATGCGGCCTCGCCGATAGAAGGTTTATTGGAACGCATCGACAAAGGAGCGTCAAAGAAATTCATCATCGAAACGGTAAAATCATCCACCGACTTTTTCGAGCTAGACCAGAAAGATGACAAGGTTGTCGTAAGGGGTAACAATTACGTATCTATCGCCACAGGCGTGAACTGGTATTTGAAATATCATGCGCACATCCATTTGTCATGGAACGGCATGAAAGCCAAGCTTCCCGCCAAGCTTCCCGCCGTACCTCACAAGGAGCGTCACGAAACTGGGATGAACCTGCGTTACGACTTCAACTACTGTACCTTTTCCTACACCATGGCCTTTTGGGACTGGGAGCGTTGGGAACAGGAAATAGACTGGCTGGCACTGCACGGCATCAACATGCCGCTGGCGCTGGTAGGCGCGGACGTTGTGTGGTACAATGTACTCCAGAAACTAGGTTACAGCAAAGAGGAAGTCAACAATTTTGTGGCAGGACCGGCTTTTCAGGCATGGTGGCTGATGAACAACCTGGAGGGCTGGGGAGGCCCGAACCCCGACAACTGGTATAAGCAGCAGGAAGTACTCCAGAAGAAAATCCTGAAACGCATGCGCGAATATGGCATCGAGCCGGTGCTGCCCGGATATTCAGGCATGGTGCCCGACAACGCGAAGAAAAAGCTCGGCCTTAACGTAACCGACCCCGACAACTGGGGTTCCTACCGCCGACCGGCCTTTCTCCAGCCCACCGACCCGCGTTTTACTGAAATTGCCGACATTTACTATAAAGAACTGAACCGCCTTTACGGCAAAGCCAATTATTATTGCATGGACCCCTTTCATGAGGGGGGCAGCGTCAAAGGCGTTGACCTCGACGCCACTGGACAGGCCATCATGAAAGCTATGAAGCGCAACAACCCTCAGGCTGCCTGGGTGGTACAGGCATGGGGAGCCAATCCGCGTCACGACATGATCAAAAACCTCAACAGAGGAGACCTCATCGTTCTGGATCTTTTCTCGGAAAGCTGTCCACAGTGGGGCGAAACCGAATCGAAGTGGCACCGCCCCGACGGTTTCGACGGGCACGACTGGATTTTCTGCATGTTACTCAACTTCGGCGGCAACGTGGGGCTGCATGGCAAAATGCAGCATCTCATCAATGCCTTTGAAAAAGCCCGTGCCAGCCGCTTCGGCGAGACGCTACGCGGCGTGGGACTCACGATGGAAGGCTCGGAAAACAATCCTGTCATGTTCGAATTGCTCTGCGAACTGCCCTGGCACAACGGCCCTATAGATAAAGACGAATGGCTTAAGAATTACGCCACAGCCCGCTACGGCAAGGCCCATCCTGCCGTAGAGGAAGCATGGCTCATTTTGAGCAACTCCATTTACAACTGCCCCGTGGCCTCCACGCAACAGGGCACTCACGAGTCCATCTTCTGTGCCCGTCCTTCAAAAAATGCCTATCAGGCCTCTTCATGGTCGGAAATGAGCGACTATTACAATCCTCAGGACGTCATACGTGCAGCCGGCCTCTTCCTTTCCGCGGCCGAAGAGTTCCGCGGAAACAACAACTACGAATATGACCTCATAGATATCGTACGGCAGGCTGTGGCCGAGAAAGGCCGACTGGTACACACTGTCATGAAAGAGGCCATTCAGGCCGGCGAGGCACAGCTCTTCGACGCCGCCGGCCAGCGCTTCCTCCGCCTCATTCTCCTGCAGGACGAACTGCTGGGCACACGTAAGGAATTCCGCGTAGGAGAATGGATAGGCAAAGCCCGCAAACTGGGCAAAACCGGTCAGGAAAAAGACTTGTACGAATGGAACGCCCGAACGCAAATCACCACTTGGGGAGACCGGGCAGCAGCCAACAACGGAGGATTGCACGATTATGCCCACCGCGAATGGAACGGACTCCTGCGCGACTTCTACCACAAGCGCTGGCAGGTGTGGGTGGAACACACGTCCCAAGAACTGCGCGGCACTTCCCGCCCAGCCATCGACTGGTATGCCATAGAAGAACCATGGACCAAGGCTACCAACCCTTATTCCTCACTGCCTGAAGGCAACAGCATTGATGTGGCGCGCCGCGTCTACGATGAAGCCGTCAGAGGTAACTGACAACAGAGACAATGGCGCAACGTACTTAAATAACGTCTCTCAGCAGAAACAAGCGGAAACAGACTCTCCGACTTTAACACATTTAACGTTCTGTTACATTTTCAGATGTTAAAATATAGGTTACAAGCTGTGAGATTTATAAAGTCCGTATCGGATTTTTAACACGAATACTTGGTTTTTTAATTCCAAGTAATGCTTTTCGGAGTAAAAACACAG
>NZ_BEWW01000240.1 GCF_002933955.1 Prevotella sp. MGM2 | reverse complement strand
TCTCAGAACTTCTTTCCGCTCACAATCTTATAAAAGGTCAGCCACAATATCTTCATGTCAAGCCCCCAAGAACGGTGCTCAAGATAATAAAGATCATACTCCAAACGGCTCAGCATCTTCTCCAAGGTATCTGTATAACCGTTGTAAAGAGTGGCGTAGGAAGTCACACCGGGACGGATCTGGTAAAGAAAGGCGTAACGGCCGTCCCGAGACATTATCTGGTCAATATAAAAACGACGCTCGGGACGGGGACCGATGAAGGCCATGTCGCCGATGAATACGTTCCAAAGCTGAGGCAACTCGTCCAGATGGTGCTCGCGGAGAAACTTGCCCACACGGGTCAGACGGGGGTCGCTGCCGCTGCGGTAAAGCTGGGGACCCTTACGCTCGGCATCAAGACGCATCGAGCGGAACTTGTAGATATTGAAAGGACGGCCGAAACGGCCGATACGCTCCTGACGGAATATGGCAGGACCGCCGTCCTCCAGGCGAACGGCCACATAGCAAGCCAACATCAAAGGAGAGAACAGCACAAGGCTCAAAAAAGCTATCAGCATGTCGACCAAGCGCTTCACATTACGCTCAAA
>NZ_BEWW01000239.1 GCF_002933955.1 Prevotella sp. MGM2 | reverse complement strand
TCATTAAGGCCGGTCATGCCGACGGGCAGTTGGCCGGTGCGCGCAACACAACGGGTGATGTGCTTCGTCCCGCCCTGCAAATTATCAAGACATCTCCAGGCATCACCTGTGTGAGCGGCGCTATGCTCCTGCTTACCATTGCTCCCGAATGTGGCGATAACGGTGTGCTCGTTATGGGCGATGTGGCTGTGACCCCCGTGCCCGATGCCAATCAGTTGGCTCAGATTGCCGTCTGCACCGCCCGTACCGCTCAGGCGGTAGCCGGCATTACGCCGCGTGTGGCCATGCTGAGTTTTTCTACTAAGGGATCAGCCAAACATGAGGTGGTGGACAAAGTGGTGGAAGCCTTTAATATAGCCAAGGAAATGGATCCCTCGCTGCTCATTGACGGTGAACTGCAGGCTGATGCTGCTCTCGTTCCCTCCGTAGGCTCGTCAAAGGCTCCTGGCAGCCCCATTGCCGGCAAGGCCAACGTTTTGGTGGTTCCCAGTCTTGAGGTGGGTAACATCGGCTACAAACTCGTGCAGCGTCTCGGCCATGCCACGGCTGTTGGTCCCATCCTTCAGGGCATAGCCCGTCCGGTGAATGATCTCTCGCGCGGCTGCTCCATCGAAGATGT
>NZ_BEWW01000238.1 GCF_002933955.1 Prevotella sp. MGM2 | reverse complement strand
CCCGAAGGGGTCAAACTCACGCGCCTTTTCCACTTTACGTCCTTTTTGCGTTTCCAAGCCACTTTGCTACATTTAGGAGAACAGTAATGGCTGTCGAGTGTTTTTGCGACAAATACTTTGCCGCAGACCTTGCACTTCCTTTTGATTTCAAATCCGATTGTTGGCATATCATCTACTTTTAAGTGTGTATTAGTATGTATAAGTGTGATTAAGTCCCACATTATCTACTTTTTTGTCTTGTCGCAAACATGTCGCAAATAAGAGATAAAAAAGCCCATAGAAAACACATAGAAACCATGAACCCTATAAACGCAAAAAGCGTGCAACTCGTTGAGCTGCACGCTTTTGCTTATTGTTTATTATTTGTTTACTTATCGGAATCATTTGACCTCCTCAAAATCTGCATCTTGAATATCATCCTTGGACGTATTGCTGGACTGACTACCAGTTTGCTGACCGGCACCCGCTTGCTGTTGGAAACCCTCAGCCCCCGGTTGAGTACCAGTCTGCTGATACATTTGGGAACTGGCAGTCTGCCAGGCGTTATTCATTTCAGCGATAGCAGCATCAATGGCTGCGACATCCTGAGCTTTATGTGCATCCTTCAAATTCTGAAGAGCCGCTTCAAGAGCTGGTTTATGCTCAGCTGGAAGTTTGTCGCCTAATTCCTTCAACTGATTTTCTGTTTGGAAAATCATGGAATCAGCCTGATTGATTTTATCAATCCGCTCACGTTCTTTCTTGTCAGCCTCAGCGTTAGCTTCAGCTTCAGCTTTCATACGATCTATTTCCTCCTTACTCAAACCGCTGCTAGCTTCAATGCGAATGGTCTGTTCCTTGCCTGTAGCTTTATCTTTGGCTGAAACGTTAAGAATACCATTGGCGTCAATATCAAAAGTCACTTCAATTTGAGGTATGCCACGACGGGCAGGAGCTATACCAGCCAAATTAAAACGACCGATACTCTTATTGTCTCTAGCAAACTGACGCTCACCTTGCAACACATGAATGGTAACCTCTGGCTGATTATCTTCAGCAGTAGAAAACACCTGACTCTTCTTGCAGGGAATGGTAGCGTTAGCATCAATAAGTTTTGTCATCACACCACCTAAAGTCTCAATGCCCAAAGAAAGAGGAGTCACGTCAAGCAACACAATGTCACCTACTCCTTCTTCCTTATTAAGAATGGCCCCCTGTATAGAAGCACCTACAGCCACAACTTCATCAGGATTAACACCTTTGGAAGGAGCCTTACCAAAGAAATTCTGAACAAGCTCCTGTACTGCGGGAATACGGGTTGAACCACCAACGAGAATAATTTCATCAATATCACCAGTAGAAAGACCTGCTCCCTTAAGAGCTGCTTCACAGGGCACTTTACAAGCCTCTATCAGACTGTGCGCCAGAGCTTCAAACTTAGCACGAGTCAATGTCTTAACCAAGTGTTTAGGCACACCTCCTACAGGCATAATATAAGGCAGATTGATTTCGGTACTCATTGAACTGGAAAGTTCTATCTTCGCCTTTTCTGCAGCTTCTTTCAAACGTTGCATGGCCATAGGATCCTGAGAGAGATCGGCCCCTTCATCATTCTTAAATTCCTGCACAAGCCAATCAATAATGACATGATCAAAGTCATCGCCACCAAGATGAGTGTCACCATTGGTTGAAAGAACTTCAAACACACCGCCACCAAACTCAAGGATAGATATATCAAATGTACCGCCGCCAAGGTCAAATACAGCAATTTTCATATCTTTATTAGCTTTATCAATGCCATAGGCCAAAGCTGCGGCCGTAGGTTCATTAACAATACGCTTCACGTCAAGCCCAGCTATCTGACCGGCTTCTTTCGTTGCCTGACGCTGTGAATCACTAAAATAAGCAGGTACAGTAATAACAGCTTCCGTCACTTCCTGTCCAAGATAATCCTCTGCTGTTTTCTTCATTTTCTGCAAAATCATAGCAGAAATCTCCTGCGGCGTATATTGGCGTCCATCCACATCAACACGAGGCGTGTTATTATCACCGCACACCACTGTATAGGGCATACGGGATATTTCCTTTTGCACTTGATCATAGTTTTCCCCCATAAAACGCTTGATAGAATAAATCGTACGTTTAGGGTTTGTAATAGCCTGACGCTTGGCTGGATCACCCACCTTGCGTTCACCACCTTCTACAAAAGCCACAATACTTGGTGTTGTGCGCTTGCCTTCACTATTAGTAATTACAACGGGCTCGTTACCCTCAAACACGGAAACGCAAGAGTTTGTCGTTCCGAGGTCAATACCAATTATCTTTCCCATGATAATATTTTATTATTTGTTATTAATTTTATTGATCACTATTATTTGTTTACAGCCGCAGTCAAAACGTAGAACATAGCCGCACTATGCTTTATATTTATGCAAGGAGCGTGCCAAAACATCATACAACAAAAACAAATTCACATACTGCCAACTTGTCAGGAGTAATGGCAGAAAACCGACGTACCAGCCTTTTAACATTTATTACTTTTGACTATAAATAATTTTTGCATATATCATCAACCTTCTTGAATATTTTTTCGACCAACATTCATGAAAAAAACTCTCTATATTACAAATCCAAGTATTCGTGTAAATTCCGATACGTATTTTATATAAAACAATTCCATTCCCTCTCTAGCCTCCTTCAATAT
>NZ_BEWW01000237.1 GCF_002933955.1 Prevotella sp. MGM2 | reverse complement strand
GGGCATTATCCCAACCGGCAAGACACCGGCCCTACACGAAAAATCCTCCTTTAGCCGATATTTACAACCGCAGAAAGAGGATTTCGTCTGCCATGAGTTATGCAAACTCCGGCAGAGAGAGATTTTATTATGAAGAAATGCATGTGTGGTGCTTATTTCTTTTTACCGGCCATATCCCGACCGGTTTTTGTTTGTTTTTGTGCTAGTGCAAAGATAGGCATTATTTCCGATGCATAAAGTTTTAATTATGCCACAAAAGAATAAGGTTTTTAAAGAAAATATAAGACGGCCTCAGCCTGACGGCCGCCGCCTTAAAGAAAAACATCCTGACGAAGAGTAAAAAACCGCGGCCGGGTGATTTTTATTTCGTACTTTTGCACCTTAGGCACACAATGTGCCAGCTTATTCACCAACGCTTTATATGAAGACAAAACTTATGACCATGATGATGGCCGGTAGCGCTGCTTTTGCCTATTCAACCGATGCACAGGCGCAAAGCGACAACTTCCGCTACAACGATGAGCAGTTTGCCGACATACAAATGCTCCGCTACAAAGTGGAGGGTTTCGAACGGCTCACGCTGAAGGAGAAAACGTTTATCTACTATCTCAGTGAGGCCGCGCTCCAAGGCCGTGACATCCTCTTCGACCAGAACGGCCGCTACAACTTGCGCATACGCCGCATGCTCGAGACAGTTTACACCGACTATAACGGCAACCGCAAGGATGCTTTCTATACGGCACTTTCAACTTATCTCAAACGCGTATGGTTCTCCGCCGGCATACACCATCACTACGGCTGTGACAAATTCCTGCCCGACTTCAAACCGGAGGAACTGCGCAATGCCCTGAAACAGGTTGACGCCCGAAAACTGCCCCTTGCAGAAGGGCAAAGCGTGGACGCTCTGTGCGATGAAATATTCCCTGTCATTTTCGATCCGACAGTAATGCCCATGCGCGTCAACCAAAAGGACGGCGATGACTTGGTGCTGACTTCGGCATCCAATTACTACGCGCCCGGAATCACGCAGAAAGAAGCTGAAAAATTCTACACCCAGCGCAAGGCACCACTTGATCCGCAACCCGTCATGATGGGCATGAACAGCCGTCTTGTACGCAATGACGACGGAGAACTGGAGGAACGCGTATGGCGCGTAGGCGGACTCTACGGACAGGCCATCGAGAAGATCGTAGAAAACCTCCTGAAGGCACGTCCATTTGCCGACACACCTGAACAGCAGAAGGTGATAGACCTGCTCGTAGAATACTACCGAACAGGCGACCTCCGCACTTTCGACGCCTACTCCATTGCCTGGCTGAAAGACACGGAAAGTCTGGTCGATTTTGTAAACGGATTCACTGAAAGTTATGGCGACCCGCTGGGCATGAAGGCATCGTGGGAAAGCATTGTCAACTTTAAAGATCTGGCAGCTACGGAACGCACAAAAAAGCTGTCGGAAAACGCCCAGTGGTTTGAAAACCAATCGCCCATAGACAACCGCTTCAAAAAAGAGAAAGTAAAAGGCGTATCAGCCAAAGTCATCACCGCGGCCATACTCGGCGGCGACCTTTACCCCTCTACCGCCATCGGCATCAATCTGCCCAATTCCGACTGGGTGCGCCGTGAACATGGCTCGAAAAGCGTAACCATCGGCAATCTTACCGCGGCCTACGCTAAAGCGGCACACGGCAGCGGCATGGACAAGGAGTTTGTCATTGACGAACCCACTCGTCAGCTCATAGCAACCTACGGTGACGTCTGCGATGACCTTCACACCGATCTTCACGAATGCCTCGGACACGGCAGCGGCAAACTCTTGCCCGGCACTGACCCCGATACGCTGAAAGCCTACGGTTCAACGATAGAAGAAGCGCGCGCCGACCTCTTCGGTCTTTACTACGTAGCCGACCAAAAGCTCGTGGAACTCGGACTGACCCCTAATCTTGAAGCCTACAAAAGCCAGTATTACACTTACATGATGAACGGCCTCATGACGCAATTGGTGCGCATCAAACCCGGCGCTACCATCGAAGAGGCCCACATGCGCAACCGTGCACTCATAGCCCGCTGGGTTTACGAACAGGGCAAAGACGGGAAAGTAGTGGAACTTATCAAAAAGAAAGGCAAGACCTACGTGCGCATCAACGATTACGAAGCCCTGCGGGAACTCTTCGGAAAACTGCTGGCTGAGGTGCAACGCATCAAGAGCGAAGGCGACTATGAAGCGGCCCGTCTGCTCGTGGAGAACTACGGCGTAAAGGTAGACACTGACTTGCACAAGGAAATCCTTGCCCGCTACGAGAAACTGCACCTATCGCCCTACAAAGGCTTTATCAATCCGGTTTACACAGCTATACGTGACACTCAAGGCAACATTACTGATGTAAGCATTGATTACTCTGAGGCTTATGACAGACAAATGCTGCGTTATAGCCGCGACTATAACACTTTGCCCGATGTCAACGACTGATGTTCTCCGAAGTATTCCTTCACTTCGGAATCCAACATAAAAAATAATACGGCAAGGGGGTGCGATAACTACATCTGTTATCGCACCCCCTTGCCGTATCTTTTTGAGGCATCTCGGTAATTTTACCGGCGGCGACCTGAAGAACGTTGGCGCTTTGCGGAGTGTTCTTTCCTGACTGTCGGATTTTTTTTCAAGAAGGACTGTTCGCCGCCAAAAAGCCTCTGCAACAAATCCTGCCGACCCAAACGGCGCAATTCCGTCTGTATCCGGCTACGCTCCTCGGGCTTGTACCAAAAGAAAAACATGCGCTGGCGTTGTTTTTCCTCCGGAGTCCGTGCCGAAAAGACCGGTTCAAGCGTATAGGGGTGGTAGCCCGAATACCACGCCTCGGTGGCAACGGTCATAGGCGTGGGCGTAAAGTCCTGCACCTGTTCCAGTTGGAAATCCATGTCCTTGGTTTCAGCGGCCAACTGGGCCATATCCTCAGCGGTGCAGCCTGGGTGTGAGGATATGAAGTAAGGAATTATTTGCTGCCGCAGTCCGGCTTCGCGGTTGATGCGGTCGAAAACGGCCTTGAAAGCCTTGAATTGTTCGAAGGACGGTTTGCGCATGAGGCGCAATACACTGTCCGACGTATGCTCGGGGGCTACTTTCAGGCGTCCCGACACATGTTTCGTTATCAACTCTTTTGTATAAGTCTGTGCCGCTTTTTTCAGTTCATCGTCTTTGTAATGGTGAAGCAGAAGATCATAGCGAACGCCGCTGCCGATAAAGCTTTTCCTGATGCCCGGCAATGCGTCGACAGCCCGATACACATCGGTAATCGGGCGATGGTCCGCATTGAGATTAGGACATACCGCAGGCGATATGCACGAGGGGCGTTTGCATTGGGCACACAGTTCGGCGTTACGGCCGTGCATGCCGTACATATTGGCCGACGGGCCACCGAGATCCGACAGATAGCCCTTAAAATCAGGCATGCGTGTAATGGCCTTCACCTCACGGAGAATATTTTCCTTGGAACGGCTCATGATGAATTTCCCCTGATGAGCCGAAATGGTGCAGAAAGCGCAACCGCCGAAGCAGCCGCGATGAATGTTGACGGAGAATTTTATCATCT
>NZ_BEWW01000236.1 GCF_002933955.1 Prevotella sp. MGM2 | reverse complement strand
ATCCAATACTCAGCGATTGTTTTTGAGTCTTTGAAATGTATAAGAAAGTTAAAAATGTTAATGTCTAACGGTGTATCTGTCGCGTTTCACTCTGTGGTTATTTAAAGAGAAACGACGCACTTACGCCCTCGGATATGACAGGAGGCCAAACACAGCCGAAGCACACAAGTCACTCGCCTTTGGCTTTATTGTAGCAGTCGCGGCAAAGGGGTTCGTACTCTTCCTTTTCGCCCAGCAGTACACGCCGGCCGTCGGCCACAGTCCGGTGTGACACATGTGCCAACGCTCCGCAACGCACACATATTGCGTGTACCTTTGTGACATCCTCGGCTATGGCACACAGTCCGGGCATTGGGCCGAAGGGTATTCCCTGGAAGTCCATGTCCAGACCGGCCACAATGACACGCTTGCCGCGGTTGGCCAGCTCGTTGCATACGTCCACCAGTCCCTCATCGAAAAATTGTGCTTCGTCAATGCCAACCACTTCAGCCTCGTCAGCCAGCAGCAGAATACTGGCCGCTGCTTCCACAGGGGTGGAAGATACGGACGTGGCATCGTGTGACACCACATCTTCCGGCGAATAACGTGTATCCATGCCCGGTTTGTAAATTTCCACCCGCTGGCGTGCAATCTTGGCACGGCGCAAACGACGGATGAGTTCTTCGGTCTTGCCCGAAAACATGGAGCCGCAAATCACTTCGATACGCCCGTGGCGCAAAATATCTTCTTGAAATAACCGCATGATTGTAGGGGG
>NZ_BEWW01000235.1 GCF_002933955.1 Prevotella sp. MGM2 | reverse complement strand
CTTTATTACACCGGACTTACCCGCACGGCTAAAAACATTCTGGCCGAAATAGTGCGCGGGATGTTTCTCAACAATACGGAGCACTTGGCCTTGCTTGATGAAATGAAGCAGCACGCTTTATCCGTATATGAGACTCTCCAACTGGGCGATTTCAATCGTTTGGGACGTTTGGTGCGTCAAACATGGGAACAGAACAAAGCCCTTGACAGTGGAACGAATCCTCCTCTCGTAGAGGAGCTGTGCCACCGCGTGGACGATCTTTGTGCGGGTTACAAATTGCCCGGCGCCGGCGGTGGCGGCTTCATGTACATGATAGCCAAAGACCCTGAGGCAGCCCGGCGCATAAGAAAACTACTCACCGAAAATCCTTTGGCGCCTAATGCCCGTTTTGTCCGGATGAGCGTGTCAGACAAAGGCATGCAGGTGAGCCGTTCTTGATAAAGGCAGGATAATTTTTATTGTTTGCAAACTATATTCGAATAAGGACCGATATGAAGAAAATACAAACTTTCGCTTGTGCGCTGATTGTCATTCTGATGACAACCGCTTGTTGGGAAAGCGGCAAGGGAAACGAAATAACTGTGGCTGTTTTTTCTGTCAACGACTTTCATGGCAGCTTTGTGCGCAATGACAGTAAGAAAATACCGGGGGCAGCGGCTCTCTGGCAGACACTTGACTCCTTGAAAAGGCTTTATCCCTATCATCTTACAGTCTCTGCCGGCGACAATTTTGGCGGCAGTTATTTTTACAATGCTACGCGAGGGGAGTTGCTGCCCGTTCTGTTTGATGGATTGGGAATAACCCTTTCGGCCATAGGTAATCATGAGTTCGATGACGGGCAGGCTGCGCTTGCCGCCAAATGGCAGGGAAGCCCTCTGCGGCCGAAGGACTGGGATCTGGAGTATATCTGCGCTAACGTCCGCGATTCTTCAGGTGTTGTTCCCGCCTTTGCCAAACCCTTCGTTACACGGAAAATTCATTTGCCGGGAGGAAAGTCGGTCACCATAGGACTGGCAGGCCTCATAGCCTCTTCCACACCGCAGCAGACCAGTTCTTCCAAACTCAAAGGCTTATCCTTTGACGGCAAATATACGGCTGTTTTGGACAGTATTACGCATCTTTCCGGCTACGAAGGGCTGGAGAAGGCTACAGTCCGTTTGCTTCTGACCCATATAGGTACTGTAACGGATGGAGACCAACCGGTGTGGGATGACAGAGACGCGGAAGAATTAAAGAGGCTGTCCGGCAACATGTGGCACGGCATTCTCTCTTCACACACCCATCAGCAAGTATGCGGCCGTATCAATGAAGAACAGATTCCCGTGGTTCAAGGAAAATGGCATGGTGAATACATCAGTATTTTAAAAGTGTCCGTGGATACGCTCCGCATGGAAGTGACAGGTGTCGTACCGGAGCTTTGTCCTGTCAATCCTGATATCGCATTGGAAGGCGACGCCCGCCATTTCCAACATCAGATAGACTTTCTCCTGAAGCATACGGTAACAGCGGGCGGTACGCCGATAGGGCGCCGGCTGACTGTTGCCGCTCGTGATTTTATCCACAATCGCGATGCCAAGTACCGGCAGACGGAAGTCGGTACGCTGGTTTGCCGTGCCTATGCCGAAGCTTTTCGTAGGGCAGCTGGTTTGGGTGCCGGAACAATCGTCGTTGGAGCGAGCCATTTCGGCAGCATTCGCGCCGGTTTTACCGCCGGTCCGGTGTCTGTTCTCGATGTGGGAGAGACTCTGCCTTTTTCCAATGCATTGCGTGTTTATGAAATGACTGGTAAGGAGTTGCTTAGGCTGGTCGATTTTGGTTTTCATAACGACAGATATGGCTGGCTGCAAACCTCCTGGCTCGACATCAGCCGCAATGCGGAAGGCGATGTCATCCGTCTCTCCTATGCCGGACCGGAGGGGAGCCGTACCGCCATTGCTGACGATACGCCTTGCTATCTGGTAGTTGATGAGTTTATTACGAAAGGCGGCGACGGGTATGCGCCCGAACTGTTTCCTGAAGGCAAGGAAGTGAAGAATTGCGATTTGCCTCACACCACCGATGCTTTCATTAATTATCTCGATACCTTTAAGATTATCGGAGAGTAATATGACTCCGGTTTCCCTGTGTCTTTGGGGGACTCGATCTTTATGTGAAAACAAAAAAACGATGATAAAATGAGCTTGCTCTCTTTCCCTTTTTCTGCCGGTAACACCGGCGAGTGTAATGTTAATTTGGATTTGTTTCTGAAAGGAGATGATATGGATACAACGGACAACCGCTATCGCCGTATGCTTCCTGCAGAATGGTTCCCTCAAAGTTTTGTCCAGCTCACCTGGCCGCATAGTGCTACGGACTGGGCTTATATGCTCGAAGACGTAACGGCCTGTTATTTGCGTCTGGCCTTCGAAATAGCCACCCGCAGCCATCTTCTGGTGGTGACCCCCGAGCCGGCGGCCGTGAAGGCGCTGATTGAGGAGAAACTGCCGCGCCGTGCTGCTGACAACATCACCTACTTTTGTTGCCCGACCAACGACACATGGGCCCGCGACCATGGTTTCCTGACCGTTGTGGGAACGGCCGGAGTCGAATTGCTCGACTTCCGTTTCAACGGTTGGGGCGGAAAGTTTGAGGCCGGCTTGGATAATGCCATCAACGGCCGGCTTTTTGAGTCAGGCCTTCTGAGGGGGCAGTATGTCGATATGCTCGACTTTGAACTGGAAGGCGGAAGCATTGAGAGCGACGGGCTTGGCACGTTGCTGACAACCTCGGCTTGTCTGCTCAATCCCAACCGCAATGCCGGTATGGATAAAGGGCAAATCACCTTGCGGCTTCAGGAGGCTTTTGGCGTGGAACGTATCCTGTGGCTTGACCACGGCTATCTGGCCGGCGACGATACGGACTCACACGTTGATACGCTGGCCCGTTTTTGTCCGGATGACACGATAGTTTATGTGAAATGCCACGATGCCGCCGATGAGCATTATGCCGAACTGCAACTGATGGAAGCGCAGTTGCAGACTTTCCGCACCGCATGCAATGAGCCTTATCGCCTTGTCAGCGTTCCGCTGCCCGATGCGGTTTACGATGAAGATGGTGAACGTTTGCCCGCCACCTACGCTAATTTTTTGATAACCAACACAGCCGTGCTTTATCCTACTTATGATCAGCCGGACAAGGACATGGAAGCCGGGCGGGCCTTGCAGAAAGCATTCCCTCAGTATGATGTCGTGGGCGTGGACTGCCGCGCGCTTATCCGCCAGCATGGTTCGCTGCATTGCGTCACGATGCAGTATCCCAAAGGTGTTTTATAACCGTTATTTAACAGATGCAATCATTTATGACAAAGACTGAAAACATTCTCCGCATAGGCATAGTGCAACAATGTTGTACGGCCGACATTGAGGCCAACAAACGGAAACTGGCTGACAATATAGCGCAGGTAGCCTCACAGGGGGCAAGGCTTGTGGTGTTGCAAGAACTGCACAATTCGCTCTACTTCTGTCAGGTAGAAAGTACGGATAACTTTGATTTGGCCGAGCCTGTTCCCGGGCCTTCCACTGATTTTTATTCGCAAGTGGCCCGCCGTCACGGCATTGTGCTCGTCACGTCATTGTTTGAGCGCCGCGCAGCCGGACTTTATCATAACACGGCCGTTGTCTTTGAGCGTGACGGTTCCGTGGCCGGCATTTACCGAAAGATGCACATACCCGATGATCCCGCCTATTATGAGAAATTTTATTTCACGCCCGGCGACCTCGGCTTCCGCCCCATTGATACGAGCGTGGGCCGTTTGGGGGTACAGGTGTGTTGGGACCAGTGGTATCCCGAAGGCGCGCGCCTGATGGCGCTTGCCGGGGCGGACATACTCATTTACCCTACGGCCATAGGCTATGAGAGCAGTGACACGCCTCAGGAGCAGGAGCGCCAGCGCGAGGCATGGACCACAGTGCAGCGCGGCCACGCCGTGGCCAATGGCCTGCCGGTTGTAGCCGTCAACCGTACCGGGCATGAACCCGATCCGTCGGGGCAGACACGCGGCATACAGTTCTGGGGCAGCAGTTTTGTGGCTGGGCCTCAGGGGGAGATGCTCTATCGCGCTCCCAAGGACGAGGAAGTCAATGTCGTGGTAGACATTGACATGCGCCGTAGCGAAAACGTACGGCGGTGGTGGCCGTTTCTGCGCGACCGCCGCATAGAGTGTTTTTCGGACCTTGGCCGCCGGTTCATCGACCGGAAGAACGGTGAGTGAATCTGTGGCAGCGGCTGTGGAGATAAGCGCGAACCGGTTTCGGTGATGTGCAAACCGGCCTGTCAGGCCTCCTTGA
>NZ_BEWW01000234.1 GCF_002933955.1 Prevotella sp. MGM2 | reverse complement strand
TGAAGATATTGTGGCTGACCTTTTATAAGATTGTGAGCGGAAAGAAGTTCTGAGAGAGGCAAGACGGTAATGGAGCAACTCTGAGGCTGATTTTCAATAGCAACTGTTAATATCTCACCTCCCGCAGACAGCAAAGGAAAGTATTGGCTGCCTGCGGGAGGTGATTTTTTTGCGGATGATTCTATTCAAATGTAAAACGGCATGCCAAGGCTATTGAAATCATTCTGTCTGTTTTCAGCCGGAGGTTTAACTGACATGCTTCGATGCGTTTTTACCGGTAAGACGTTCGTTTGAAAATCATCTGCGAGGTCGTCTTTACCAGTTTTTGCCCTTTCGCTTTTTTTATTTCATTGCCTCCTATGGTGCGGTAGCTGAAAGTGGAGTCAGTGAGTTGGGTGAATTCGATGGTCTGAGCGTCGGAACCGGAGTCATTGCTCATTCTCAGTGTGGCTTTTTTCCCTTTGATGTGGTGTTCCGTGAGAAACCATGTTCCGTAGATGCCCCGGCCGTGAAGGTAACCGCCCATTTTTCCGAGAAAACTGAAACCGGGGGCTTCCAAGTCGTTTTCGTAGAGGTTGAGGGTGAGCGAAAATTGGTGCTCATCGTTGACATACGTTCCTTTAAAGGGCTTTTGTTCAGGCTGGGCTATGGCTGCAGAGGTATATATTATGAAAAAGGTTGCGGTGAGTAAGAGGGTGAATGTTTTCATGGTGGTAAGGTAAAGGCTGGCAAGACTGACGGAATTTGTTCATTCCGTTTCGGGCAGGCGCAGAATAAGCGTGGATGCGCCGATGGTAATGATGTCTCCGTCTTCCAGAAGTGCCCGTTCGCGCACTCCGAGGATATTGTTGTGCAGAAAGGTTCCCGTGCCCGAAGGGCCGTCGGTTATGGAGAATATGCTTTTGCCCGTTGAGCGGTCTGTCTTCACATTGATAACGCAGTGGGTGGTATCAATGCTAGGGTCTACGGTTTTGATGGGGCAATTGGCTTTTGTGCCTCTCACATGGCGGCCAATGACATTGTTGCCTTCGTAAAGGGGCAGTTCCTGTGAAAGTTGGAAAGCGTTTTCCAGTATTATTAATGTGCCTAATGCTGTTTTTTCAGTTTCCTGTTCTTCCGTTGCAGCATCTTCGTTTTTCTTTTTGGCGCGTATTTTTATTCTGAACTGATGATGGCAGGCCGGACATTCAAAAACCAACACCTGGCCGTCTTCGTAGCGTGTTTTGTCAAAAACGATGGGTTCGTCGCATTTGGGACAACGGATGCGTTTCATCTTGTAAGGATTGGTGGGATTATACAAATAAAAAAAGCGGATTTTTCAGGCTTTTTTGGGGAAAATGCGCAATATTTGCGGCACGTTGGAAAACGTACCTTTTTCTATTGTCAGTTTTTCATTATCCAGGCTTCGGCAAAGATGGCGTCTTTCTGCCGAAGTTTTTCAAGTTGGGCGTAAGCTTGTGCCTCGTCGGCGTATCGGCCGTAAACTACGCGCACCATTCCCGGCCGGGCTGTTACGTTTGCCTGATCGAGTCCTTTCCTGCGCATCTGTTCAGTAACGGTTTCGGCATTTTTTTTGGTTATGCGGCTCATCACCACAATGGTGTAATGTTCTTTATCTTCGGTTTCGGGAGCCGGGATTGTATCCTGATCCGTTGTTGGAGCCGGTTGGGCTACAAGTTCGGTTGCTTGAACGGGCTTTGGGGAAATGTTGGCCGGCAGGGGAGGCCGCTGCACGGGCCTGCACGATGCTGTTTCAGGTACGACGGAAGTATGTACCGGCGCTATAGGCGTGGCCCACAGGAAATAGAAGAAAACGGCCACAGCTGCCGCTGCCGCATAGTTGATCACGTCTTTATTGAATTTCAGCGTGTAAGTTTCTTTGGGCTTTTTCTTCCGGGGGGTGTCGGCGGTTTCCTTGTTCTCCGTTTTCCGGCTATTGCACGAAACGGTCGTATGACTTTGCGGTGTGATGGTGAATGAACTCAGCCCGTAAAGAGCCGGTGAAAGCACGCCGGCCTCGTTGGGTATGAACCGGTAGCTTCCGCCGAAGTCCATCTCCAGGCGGCCTATACCATGAAACTCGAATGAGCCTTGTTGCTGTAACTGGTTTTTCAGTTGCAATACGGCTTCTTCTATGATACGTAACGTTTCGGGGTAGCTGGTTTCGTGCGCCTGCATGTATGACTGTACGAGCAGGCCGTCGTTGAGTTTCAATTGCGGATTAAACCCGACGGTGCGGCGGGGCGGCAGAAATAGATTCTCACAGCCTACGTGACGCGCTGATACATATTGAGTTACGAATCCGCCCAATTGCGGTACGATGACGCAATCGTGACTCAACAGCAGTTTTTCTATATGTCGGGATAATTCATTCATACTGCAAAGTTAAAATAAAAAAATGAGATACGGAAAACATTGCCGTGGATTTGATTTGGGATTATTTTGGTTAAAGTCTGTGATGGAGGGTTCTTCAGAACTTCATCTTCAAGTAAATCAAGAGACTATCATAAAAACTGTCTTCCGCAGTTTTTTTGAGGGTCATGAACAGGTAGGTGGCGTCGCTTGACGGTTGGATGAAAAACAGGAAAATCCGGATATGGAATTTAACGGGCAAGCCGCAAAAGCATGCGTGTCCTGTTTTTAACACTATTTGCTTTCCGCCGGAAAATGTATTATCTTTGTAAAAGCGGAGCGGGGCTTTTCATGGGGAAGTCCCGCTTTTTCTATGTTTTTCGGGCATATACCAGTGGTTTTTCGGTGGATTTTCAATGAAAAATGTCCGTATTGCAATTTAAATTTGAAGTATTCGTGTTAAAAATCCGATACGGACTTTTCCCATTCCAATACTTGGAGTTGAAAAAACAAGGGTTTGAAATGTAATGAAAGGTTAAAAATGTTAATTGTGAGTTTCGGTTTGCTGATGCAGAAATGTTCAGTTCCCTTTTACAGTTTTCCGGTAAGTTTTTTATATTATTCCTTATTTTTTTTGTCTTTCCTTTGAGTTGTGTTATCTTTGCGTAAATTTTTAAGACACAATTGTTAATATAATAATATGGCAAGAAAGAAAAAGCCGCTTCCTCTGCTGGAAGAAGTTACCATTACTGACGTGGCGGCTGAAGGTAAGGCGATTGCTAAAGTTGACGGACTGGCCGTTTTCGTACCCTATGTGGTGCCCGGCGATGTGGTGGATTTGCAGGTGAGGCGTAAGAAGCACAGCTATGCCGAAGCCGAGGCGGTGAAATTTCATCGCTATGCGACAGAGCGTGCCGTACCCTTTTGCCGGCATTTCGGCGTGTGTGGCGGTTGCAAGTGGCAGTGTCTGCCTTATGAAGCCCAGTTGCGCTACAAGCAGCGGCAGGTGACCGATGCGCTTACCCGCATCGGAAAGGTGGAATTGCCAGAGATCAGTCCTATTCTTGGCAGCCGGCAGGACCGGGCTTACCGTAACAAACTGGAATTCGGGTTTTCCAATAAGAGATGGCTCACCAATGAAGAGGTGGCTTCCGGCGTGAAGTTCGACTGCATGGATGCCGTCGGGTTTCACATAACGGGAGCGTTCGACAAGATTCTCGACATAGAGGAGTGTCACCTGATGGGCGAGGAAAACAACCGTTTGCGCAACGGCATACGCAGTTATGTTTTGGAGCACGGCCTGACGTTTTTTGACTTGCGCGCGCAGGTAGGACTGTTGCGCAACATGATGCTGCGCACTTCGGCCACCGGCGAAATCATGCTCTTGCTGCAATTCTGCATCCGTTCGGCCGAGGAGGAGCAACAGGCCATGGACCTGCTTGATTACATAAAGGAAAACTATCCGGAAGTAACGTCATTGCTCTACGTCAACAACCTCAAGTGCAACGACACCATCGGTGACCTGGAGGTGAAGACCTTTCACGGAACGGACTACATTTATGAAACGATGGAGGGATTGCGTTTCAAGGTGGGGCCGAAGAGTTTCTATCAGACCAATACGGAACAGGCCTACGAACTCTATAAAGTGGCGCGCGACTTTGCCGGTCTGACAGGCGAGGAGTTGGTTTACGACCTGTATACCGGTACCGGTACCATTGCCAATTTTGTGGCCCGTGGTGCCAAGCGCGTCATCGGAATTGAATATGTGCCCGAGGCGATAGAGGACGCCAATGTCAATGCCCGCCTTAACGGATTGGACAACACGCTGTTCTTTGCCGGCGATATGAAAGATATTCTCACGCGTGATTTCATAGATCGGTACGGCCGTCCGGATGTCATCATCACCGACCCGCCCCGGGCAGGCATGCACGGCGATGTGGTGAGTACCATCCTTTTTGCCGCCCCCCGGCGCATCGTCTATGTGAGCTGTAACCCCGCCACTCAGGCGCGCGACCTGCAACTGCTCGACGGTGACTATAAGGTGGTGCGCGTGCAGCCTGTCGATATGTTCCCGCAGACACACCATGTGGAGAATGTGGTGCTGCTGGAGCGGCGCAATGGCTGATGTCTTTTCATAGTCCCGTAATGATAGTTTGCCATGATGAATGTCCGTAAATATAATCCGGTGCTCAAGAAACGGCTGGAAGAACTAGCCGGTAGAGGTGTGGCGGCGGATTTTGAACGCTTTTTCAGCGGCTTGAGCAATGCGGAGCGGCGGACGGCAGGCTATTTGCTGGGAGAGGAAATATTGCCGCAATTGCAGATGCAGGAGCAGTTCTTCAGGCTCTTCTTTACGGTGGTTCCCGCCAATCCCAAAGCTTTTTTAGGGACATTCCTGAAAGCCCTGGTGGCTCTTTACCGGCAGGGGACGGTACGTATAGCCGAAGTGGACTGGGCTGGTTATGCCCGTCTGGCATCATCGGTAGACCGCAGCAAGATACTCGTGACTCTGTTGCCGGCGCTGAATGCGGCAGAAGAGGTTGAAACGTTACTCCGCCATTTTGGGAGTGAAAGTACGGAGGCCCGTGTGGCCTGTTTGATACGGGGAGGAACGGTGCCCTGCTATTACCTTTTGTTTCAGACTCTGCGGAGAGCCGACGACAATAGTGAATTGTTGCGGCGGTGCTGTCTTCTGCTGATGCGTAAGGGGGATAGCGTGTCATTTAATATGGCTTGTGTCATCAGGCAGTATTTCGGTGTGGAGAATCTTCCCGGAACGTTTTCCCTGAAACTGAAGCCTTATCAGCTCGGCCGATTGGATTTGAACGAACAAATACTGCTGAAACTTCTTAAAGGTGAATAAAACAAAATAATTAACCGGCCGGTCGCCACACTGTTGTTGAAGGCGCAAGTGTGGTATAACGGCCATATTAATTTCATTATCCATGAAAAAGTTTTTATTAATTCTGTGTGCCGCTTTGTGCCTCACTTCAGGGGCGGAAGCTAAGAAAAAGAGAAAACAGCCGGTTGCCGCGCCGACTGCAGTGCAGCCTGTAACCAATAAGGGACTGTTCAATGTGGTTCGTAATGGTGCAGATTGGTTTTTCGAGATTCCCGACTCTC
Source organism: Prevotella sp. MGM2 (assembly GCF_002933955.1). GTDB lineage: Bacteria > Bacteroidota > Bacteroidia > Bacteroidales > Bacteroidaceae > Alloprevotella. Next base: position 15,590 of record NZ_BEWW01000234.1, on the reverse strand, counting down.
TTATCGGCCGTCGCTTCCTTGTGACGGTACGTTATACTTCCACGCCGGGCGGAACAGATAAATATGGTGGCGAACTGGTGAATCAACAGACTGTTTATTGGCAAAAAGCCCCTAATGACCAGCTGCTGTTGCGTTCTGAATTGCTGATTAATGCCGCTGATTCTGTCGATGCCATCAACCGTGCGGTTATCAGCAGTAATGAAAATCCCATTATCGGTTCCTTTAAAATAGAAAAGAAGCAGGGCAAGAACTCAAAAATCAAAGTTTCCGGTTTCTTTAATGAAGATAATCCGGCCTTGGGCGTGTCTTCTTATGCCAAATCGGCGTTTGGCCTGCAAGCGTATCTGCCGATGGCCTCCTACATAGAGAGCATTAAAACCTTCCCCCTTAACACGGAAATCCGCACCGTAAAGACTTGGGCTACTCAGGCACGCAATACTTATGCCGGAGCTTTTACCGGAAAGGTCACCATAGGACTGAATGTCTCTTTCGTCTTGTTGCCGGAAGTGCCCATGCAGCGCCGTTTCTTTGATCCGCGCGTAGGATATTTTGCCGATGACTTCAATTATTTTTCGGATAATCAGCAGCGGGTGCAGAATAAAAGCTTTATCACGCGATGGCGTTTGGAGCCTAAAGACAGCGCAGACGCTGAACGCATGAAGCGTGGAGAATTGGTCGAACCTAAGAAGCCTATTGTCTATTATATTGATCCGGCCACGCCGAAGCAGTGGCGTCCTTATCTCATACAAGGCGTTAACGATTGGCAGAAAGCCTTTGAGAAAGCCGGCTTCAAGAATGCCATTATCGGTAAGGAATGGCCGGAAAATGATTCTACCATGTCAATGGAAGATGCCCGTTTCTCAGTAATCCGTTATCTGGCGTCTCCTATTCCTAACGCTTACGGCCCCAATGTGCACGATCCGCGTTCCGGCGAAATACTTGAAAGTCATATTTGCTGGTATCACAACGTTATGACGCTTGTGCATGACTGGTATATGATACAGGCCGGAACTATAGACGAGGCTGCACAGAAGATGAAGTACGATGAAGATTTGATGGGCCAGCTCATACGGTTTGTGTCATCGCATGAAGTGGGACATACGCTGGGGTTACGTCATAACTTCGGCTCTTCGAGTTGCGTTCCCGTGGACAGTCTGCGCAGCAAAGCCTGGGTAGAGGCTCACGGACATACGCCCAGTATTATGGACTATGCCCGTTTTAACTATGTGGCACAGCCGGAAGACAGTATTTCGCGCACCGGTATTTTTCCCCGTATCGGTGAGTATGACGATTGGGCCATCCGTTGGGGCTATGCACCGATGTTTGAGGCTTATGATGATGAGAGCGACCGTTATGAGTTGAACAAGTTAACTACGGCCGTGCTTAAGGACAATCCGCGGTTGTGGTTTGGCGACGGTGAGACGAATACGACCAACGACTCACGTTGTCAGACGGAAGACCTTGGCGATGATGCCGTGAAAGCCAGCGATTATGGCATTCTGAACCTGAAGCGTGAATTGAAAGCACTGCCTGAATGGACGTATGAGGGAAATGACTTTTTCGGCAATAATCTGAAGAGTATGCACCGACAGATTACGACCCAGTTCCTGCGTTATGTTTATCATGTGAATGCCAATATTGCCGGCGTCTATAAAGACCAGCTCACGATGGACGAAGAGGGGAGTGTTTATACCAATGTTTCCCGTGACAAACAAAGGTATGCGCTTGATTTCCTTGATCGTCATATCTTTAATGAACCGCGTTGGCTGATAGATCAGGATTATGCCGGCCGCCTCTTCCCTGAGCCGCAGGATTATACTATTAATATAGGCAAACAAGTTTTGGCAAAGATGCTTAATACCGGTCGTCTTAACAATATGAATAAGGAGTATCCGGCTGATGATTATTTGTCTGATATCGCCGGTAAGCTTTTCAAGGAAGTGAAGAGCGGTGCCAAGGTGACGGCTTACCGCCGTGCTCTGCAGACAACGTATGTGGCGGCTTTGATTGCTTATTTTAATTTTTATGAGTTGAATGCTTATGGAGAGTCTCGTCCCGCGGTGCTTAATATGCTGACATCTTTGAAGAAGCAATTGTCGGCCTCCCGTGTTGCAGATGCTCCGACCAAGGCACACTATGCCTCTTTGGTAGATGTCATTACGCGTGCGCTGGCTGTAAAATAAACAGTCAGACTGATGTAATAAGGAGGGGATGATTCCGTTATTGAATTAATGAGATATCCATATCCTGTTATGATTATTTGTCCATATATTCAATTTCCCGATACCCGAAGCCGGTACACGCTGCTTTTTGGTTTGTTCTTACTTATGTTACAAACCGGTTGCAGTAGTGTTGAACGCATTTTGAAACGTGCGGAAGCGGCTCAGGGTATTGGGGAATATTGTGAAGCTGCCAATTTATACAGGCGCGCTTATCAGCGCATTCCGTCAAGGGAACGCGACCGCCGTGGAACTGTGGCCTACCGGATGGGAGATGCTTACCGTCGTTACGGCAATACGGCCCGGGCGCTGAGTGCTTATACCAGTGCTGTCCGTTATCATTATGTTGACACACTGACGTATTTCTACCAAGGTGAAATGCTGCGTCTGTCGGGCAATTATAAAGGAGCGGCCGAAAGTTACCGGCAACATTTAGAACGTTATCCTGAAGATGCCGTTGCCAGTGCAGCCCTTGAGAATGCTCTTTCCGCTCCCGCAGAAAAAGGAAAAAGTTCGGCCTATACTGTTAAACTGGCAACCATGTTCAACGGTAACCGGTCGGACTACGCGCCGGCACTGATGGGAACTGACGCTGCGGAAATATATTTCACCACAACGCGTTCGCAGGTGACAGGTAATGAGTTGAGTGGCATTACCGGCATGAAGAACGGTGACATCTACGTTTCGCGTAAGGATGAAAAAGGAAAATGGAAAATAGCAGAAATGGCCGAAGGCGTCAATACCTCCGGCGATGAGGGAGCCTGCTCGTTTTCGCCTGATGGGCAGACGATGTATCTTACCGTATGCCGTACTGATCCGCAATATCCCCGTATGGCTGAAATATGGACGGCGCGGCGTAGCGATGCCAAATGGAGCAAGCCGCAGGCGCTGAAAATTACGGCCGATACGCTCTCTTCCTATGCCCATCCGGCAGTTTCGCCTGACGGGCGTTGGCTGTATTTCGCTTCCGATATGCCGGGAGGTTATGGCGGGCTGGACATCTGGCGGGCCGAAATAATTCCCGGGCACGGATTAGGTCCGGTAGAAAACCTAGGAGAGCAGATAAATACTCCAGGTAATGAAGTATTTCCCGCTTTGCGTCCGGACGGTGAATTATATTTCGCCTCGGATGGTCATACACCTAATTTGGGCGGTCTTGATCTTTATCGCGCCGTTGAGGACACGGTGACGCACCGTTGGTCCGTCCGTCATTTGCCGGCACCGATGAACAGCAATGGTGACGATTTCGGCATAACCTTTGAAGGACTGCATAATCGTGGATATTTTTCCTCCAACCGTTCCACCGGCGGCCGGGGATGGGATAAGATTTATTCGTTTTCCTATCCGGAGGTGTTGCAAACGGTGAAGGGATGGGTGTATGAGCAGGATGCCTACGAACTGCCCGGCGCCACCGTCTATATGGTAGGTAACGACGGTACCAACCTTAAATTCGGTGTGCGTAGTGACGGCTCGTTCGAGCAGCCCGTGAAACCAGGGGTTGACTACATCTTTCTGGCTATGTGCAAAGGCTTTTTGAATTGTCGCAACGAACTGCGGGCCGACACCCTTGAAACGGAGTTTCAGCACGTGTTGCAGTTTCCCTTGCCTTCAGTCAGTATTCCAGTGCTGGTGCGCAATGTTTTTTATGAGTTCGACAAAGCCACTCTCACAGACGCGTCCCGTGAGGCTCTGGACCGTCTGACAAATCTTCTGAAAGAAAATCCTAACATCACCATTGAGTTGGGGGCGCATTGCGATTATCGCGGTAATGATGCCTATAACGAACGGCTTTCGCAGCGCCGTGCCGAAAGTGTGGTGAAATATCTGACCGAACATGGCATCGTGAGCGAACGGCTTACGGCTAAGGGCTATGGTGAGAAACAACCTAAGACGGTGACTAAAAAACAGGCTGAGACTTATGATTTCCTGAAAGAAAACGATGTTCTGACCGAAGAGTTCGTTTTGAAACTCACCTCCGAGCAACAGGAAATCTGCAATGCACTCAACCGGCGTACCGAATTTAAGGTACTGCGTACAACCTACGGACTGTTTGACGAAAAGGGGCATCTTCTTCAGGATAAACAGGCAAAGTCCGGCACACCATAATATTTTGAAAGTACGGAGCGTGAGCGTCTTATACCGGTCTGTTTTCAGCATTCGCACTTTTAACACAATTTGCTTTTCGCCTGAAAATGTATTATCTTTGTAATAGCAGAGCGGGACTTTCCAATGGAAAGTCCCGCTCTTTCAGTGTTTTTCCGGTGTGTTTGGGTAGTTTTTCTTCGTATTTTTTCGCAGAAATCCCCGTATTACAATTCAAACTTCCCGTATTCGTGTTAAAATTTTAATAAGGACTTTTCAGAATCCGCGGCTTCAAACCTATATTTTAACACATAGGAATGTTGTGGAAAGTTAAATATGTTAAAGTCAAATGGCCGGTTTGCGTCATGAACGGTACATTTTACGTATTTATCCCATTGTACCTCTTATTGCGGCTTTCAATATTTTTCCTTCGGAGAAGGGGGGACAAGGAAATATAGCGGAAATGTAAAAACAAGTATAAATAAGTAGGGAAAAGTCCGGTTTTACTTTGTATTTCGCCTCTCTTGGCGTAACTTTGCAGTTAAAGTAAAAAAACACTGTAAATCGGGCATGCCTGAACGGCACGCACAATAGTTTCGCCGGCAAAGGACGGAAGTGTCCGCTCCGGCTGTTGCTGCTTTGTTTAAGTTTTAAGACCGGCGTGCGAAGTTTCACTAGCGGCCAGTATGAAAGGAAACCGCAAAAGGAGTTTAAACAAGAACTTTACTATAAACATAAATACTGTCATCACCATGAGACATACTACACAAATAGCATTCATCCTCTTATTTTCATTGTTTTTGCATGCGCCAGTGGCGGCACGCAGCATAAATGTCATTCCTACGCCCCAGTCGGTGGTTATGGGAGAAGGGGCTTTTAAACTGACCTCCTCTACCCGCATAGAGGGACAAGGCAAGGGAGCCGGTGAAGTAGCGGATTTCTTTATCGGAAAATTATATCGTGCCGGAATGAGAGCCTCTGAAAAACGGGGAGATAAAAAACAGGGATCCGTCATTTTTAAAATAAGTGCCACTGCTCCGGAAGGCCGTGAGGCCTACGCTTTGGAGATAGGTCCGCAGGGCGTATTGGCACAAGCCCGTACTACAACCGGCTTGTTTTATGCCGCACAGACGCTACTCCAGCTTTTGCCGCCCCAGGTAGAGGCTACGGCCGCTACGGACAAGAGCTTGTTTCGTACTGCTCCCACATGGGAACTCCCTTTCCTCAAAATAGAAGACGCTCCCCGTTTTTCCTATCGCGGTGTTATGCTCGATCCTTGCCGCCATTTCATTCCGGTGTCTGCCGTGAAGAAACACATAGAGCAGCTTGCCGCTTTTAAGATAAACAAGTTGCATTGGCATCTTACGGATGATCAGGGATGGCGTATTGAGATAAAGAAATATCCCCTTCTCACAAAAGTGGGCGCCTATCGCACAGAGGGCGACGGTTCCAACTATGGAGGTTACTACACACAGGAGGAGGTAAAAGATGTGGTGGAATATGCCCGCAAGCATCATATAGACATTGTTCCCGAATTAGAAATGCCCGGTCACGGCATGGCGGCAATAGCTGCTTATCCATGGCTGTCGTGCCACGGCGACACGGTTAAGCCGCGCATCATCTGGGGGGTGGAGGACGTTGTTATATGTCCCGGGCGTGAAACTACTTTCACGTTCCTGAAGGATGTCATAGATGAAATGCTACCTCTCTTTCCCGGAGAACTGTTTCACATAGGCGGCGATGAATGCCCGCGCCAGCAGTGGAAGACCTGCGACAGTTGTCAGGCACTCATGCAACAGGAAAAATATACCAGACTTTCACAGCTTCAGAGTTATACCGTGGGAGAAATAGGCAAATACTTGAAGCAAAAAGGCAAACGGCTTATAGGTTGGGATGAAATACTGGAAGGCGGTAATTTGGATTCTTCGGCCATAGTCATGTCGTGGCGAGGTGAAGACGGTGGAATAACGGCTGCCGGCATGGGGCATCAGGTGCTTATGACACCTTCGAGCCACGGCTTCTATTTTGATCAGTTTCAGGGCGATTATGTAACAGAGCCGACAGCTATAGGCGGTTATAGCCCTCTGGAGAAAGTCTATGCTTACGATCCGGTACCTAAAGCATTGAAAGAAACTGGAAAAGAACAAAATGTTCTCGGCGTTCAGGCCAACTGCTGGAGTGAATACATACACACAACGGACATGTTGGAATATCGTCTCTATCCCCGTGCATTGGCTCTGGCGGAAGTGGCATGGACGCAACCGGCCCGCAAGAACTTTGCCGATTTCTGCCGGCGCGTTGACGGTGACGCGGCGTTGCGTCTCAAAGCCTGGAATGTCAATTTCCACATACCGCTTCCTGAACAGCCAGAAGGATGTAACGACCAGCTGGCTTTCACTGATCATTGTGATTTGTCGCTGACTACTACACGGCCTCTGGATATTGTATATACCACGGACGGCTCACAACCAACGGAAACGTCTATGCGTTATGTGGCTCCCATCCGTCTGGAAAGGACAACAACCGTGAAGACTGCCACATTGCTCCCTTGCGGACTGATGGGGCCGATACGCACCATCAGTGCGACAAAAATGTCATATCTGCCGGCGGTTGAAGCTCCCTCAGGAGATAAGGTGAAATTGTCCCTCTACAATGGCCGTTATGCCTCTCCTTATATTCTGCCTGCTGTTCCGGATACGGTCATTACAGTGGAGAAAATAGAGGCTGTGCGTGGTCAGCGTCAGATTAACAGCCTGCTTGGGAAGTCGGAGGATTATGCTTCTGTGGCCGAAGGCTATATTGACATAAAGGAAAACGGCATTTATGAATTCTCATCCAATAACAGTCAGGTGTGGATTGACGGTTTACTCACAGTTGACAACAGTACGCTGAAAGTGGCCCGTTTTTCTCCCAACAAACGCCAGTTGGCCTTGGCAAAGGGCAAGCATGCCGTTAAAGTGGTGTTTCTGGGCGGTATCTTCAAGGGATGGCCCACCTATTGGGATGATGGAAAAGTGTCTTGCAAAAAAGTTGGACAATAATAAGAAAAACTCCCGACAACTTTATCTTATTAGAAATCATTCATGGCTAAAATACATAACATTTCTCTCAATAACGTTAAGGACGACTTGCGTTATTTACAGTTACTGGCCCGTGATTTTCCTACAGTGTCAAGAGTGACTACTGAAATCATCAATCTTGAAGCCATATTGCATCTGCCCAAACCGACAGAACACTTTCTGGCCGACTTGCATGGGGAGAACGAAGCATTTCAGCACGTTCTTAGAAATGCGTCGGGTAATATCAAGCGAAAGGTCAATGAACTATTCGGCAGTACTCTGCGTGAACAGGAAAAGAAAAATCTCTGTACTCTCATTTACTATCCGGAACAGAAGCTGGAGCTGGTGAAGCGGCAGGACGCCAATATGGCCGATTATTATCAGACAACTCTCAACCAGCTCATTACGGTATGTCGAAATGTATCTTCAAAATATACCCGTTCGAAAGTAAGAAAAAGCCTGCCAGAGGAGTTTGCTTATATCATCGAGGAGCTATTGCATGAATCTACGGAAGATCATAATAAACAGGCTTATTTCAATGTCATTATACAGACAATTATCGGCACACGGCGCGCTGACCATTTTATTATAGCCCTCTGTTATCTTATACAGCGGCTGGCTATTGACCGCCTGCATATTCTGGGCGATATTTATGATCGTGGACCCGGAGCCCATCTCATAATGGATACTCTGTGTAACTATCATAATATAGATATGCAATGGGGTAACCACGACATCCTGTGGATGGGAGCGGCAGCCGGAAATATGGCTTGTATAGCAAGCGTCTTGCGCCTTTCACTCCGCTATGCCAATACGCAAACACTTGAAGAGGGGTATGGCATAAACATGGTCCCTTTGGCGACATTTGCCATGGAGACGTATGCTGATGATCCTTGTACTGTCTTCATGCCCAAAATAGATAATGGCGCCAAGGGGATTAATGAAAAAACCAGACGTCTCATCGCGCAAATGCACAAAGCGATAGCTATCATACAATTCAAACTTGAGGGGGCGCTTTATGCGAGGCATCCGGAATGGGCGATGGAAGACCGTTCTCTGTTGGAAAACATACATCTTACGAAAGGAACAATAGAACTGGGCGGAGAGATTTATGATTTACTTGATAAGAATTTCCCGACTCTCCAGCCTGATGATCCTTACCGGCTCACCAACGAAGAACAGGAACTCATGAATCGCTTGCAGCACTCGTTTCTCATCAGCGACCGCTTGCAGCGCCATGTTAACTATCTCCTTTTACATGGCAGCATGTATAACGTTTTTAACTCTAATCTGTTGTTTCACGCTTCAGTACCTTTGAACGAAGACGGAAGCTTGAGGAACGTGCTCATTGGTGGGAATTATGCTCATGGCAAGGAACTGTTAAGCCGCATAGAGCAGATGGTACGGACGGCATTCGATTCTGTGGTAGAGAAAGAGGAGCAGGATAACGCATGTGACTTCTTCTGGTATCTGTGGTGCGGGCCGGACTCACCTCTGTTTGACAAATCAAAGATGTCTACTTTCGAACGTTATTTCATAGCGGATAAAGCCACACATGTAGAGAATAAAGGGTGGTATTATACCTTGCGCGATAAAGCAGAAGTGTGCGATCGGATTATGGATGAATTTGAAGTGTATGGTCCTCATCGGCATATTATCAATGGGCATGTTCCTGTGCGCGTAGGTAATGGTGAGACTCCCATTAAAGCTGATGGACGTTTAATGGTCATAGACGGCGGATTTGCCCGCGCCTATCATAATACCACCGGCATTGCCGGTTACACTTTGGTATATCACAGTCGTGGATTTCAGTTGGTACAGCACGAGCCATTCTCTTCTACTGAAGAAGCTGTCATTAACGGAACAGACATTCGCAGTACGACACAGATTGTAGAATTGACCGGAGATAGAGCAATGGTGAGCGACACTGACATTGGGCAGAAACTACGTACTCAAATAGCTGATTTGGAGAAACTGCTTGTGGCTTATCGCCGGGGTATAATCAAAGAACGTACCTGACATAAGGAGATTCTATGAGTATTTGCTATAAAGTAACACATCTTTCCTCTACTCAAATATTTGAAATTTTAAATAATAGGATATGAAAAGTTTAAGAGAATTATATCGCATAGGCCAGGGACCATCCAGCAGTCATACTATGGGACCGCGTATGGCCGCCGAGAGAGTCTTGCAACAAAATCCGGATGCTGCGGTATTTCGTGTCACTCTTTACGGAAGTTTGGCGGCAACCGGAGAAGGGCACCTTACAGACTATGCTATCAAACAGGTACTAGGAGAAAACCGCACAGAAATAGTGTGGCATCCGGAAATAGTCCCTTCATTTCATCCTAACGGAATGAAATTTGAAGCATTAGACAGTAATAGACAATGTTACTATGAATGGACCGTTTACAGTATTGGCGGTGGGGCACTGGCTGAAGAAGGAGCATCTCCGATTGATACACCGGAGATTTATGAATTGGATCATCTGGCCGACATACAGGAATGGTGCAGAACCAGAGGCAAAAATTATTGGGAATATGTAGAAGAGTGTGAAGGGCAAGAAATTTGGGATTATTTGGCAGAAGTATGGCAAGTTATGAAAGCGGCCGTAGAGCGAGGTATTGACCATGAAGGAGTTTTGCCCGGTTGTCTGAACCTACGCCGGAAGGCTCCGGATTACTATATTAAGGCGATGGGCTATGGAGCTAACCTTCAGACGAGAGGACTGGTGTTTTCCTATGCACTGGCTGTGAGTGAGGAGAATGCTTCCGGCGGACAAATTGTCACGGCGCCTACTTGTGGAGCTTGCGGAGTAGTTCCTGCAGTGCTCTATCACATACAGAAAAGCCGTAAATTTTCAGACAAACGTATTTATCATGCTTTGGCAACAGCCGGTATAATAGGTAATATAGCGAAGAGCCGTGCGTCTATATCCGGGGCCGAAGCCGGTTGCCAGGCTGAAGTAGGTGTAGCGTGTGCCATGGCCGCGGCCGCAGCCAATTATATTTTTGGTGGTAGCCTTGCTACTATTGAATATGCTGCGGAAATGGGATTGGAACATCATTTGGGGATGACATGTGACCCGGTATGTGGTCTTGTACAAATACCATGTATTGAACGTAATGCCCATGCTGCAGCTCGTGCTTTAGACGCAAATATTTATGCCACTTACGCTGAAGGGATACACCGTATTCCTTATGATAAAACAGTAGAAGTTATGAAGCAGACAGGGCACGACTTGCCTTCGCTTTACAGAGAAACAAGTGAAGGTGGCCTTGCCAAAGAATTTAAGAGCGTATAATTTATAAAGATGCAGAAAAATGCGGATATTCTTTTTATCCGCATTCATACAAATAATTATATAGCCTCAGTATACTTTGCTACCATAATAGAAGAAAACGATCAAACGGATAAGAAACATAGCACGTATAATAGCATGTAGCCTTATTTCAGGCTACTTGCTACTTCTTTTTATTGCAAACTTTTCTCCAGCACAACGCTGGCTAGCAAATATCATTGAGAGTTCTTTGGAAAAAAAACTTCATACGGAAGTTTGTATTAAAAGGGTGGAATTCGGTTTGTTCAATCGTGTCATTTTACATGATGTAACAATTTATGACCTTCAAGAACAGCAATTTATACGTGGAAATATTATTTCAGCCAAAATAGAATATCTTCCACTTCTTAAAAAGGAAATCTCTCTCCGGTCTGTCTCTTTGCTGGATGGAAGGATTAATATTTATAAGAAGCATGCAGATAGTACCGCTAATTATCAATTTATTCTTGACGCTTTTGCTTCTTCTGAAAAGGAACCTTCGAAACTTAATTTGCGCTTAAACTCTTTTATCATTCGACGAACCCAAATTTCGTATAATGAACTTTATAAGCCTCAAACTCCCCAAAAGTTCAATCTCAGTCATGTCCGAATTTCAGATTTAGATGCAAATATCAGTCTCAAACGACTGACGCCTGACGAATTGATTTTCCGTATTCGCCATCTTTCGCTCAAAGAAAGCAGTGGGTTGCAAGTAAAGAAATTGACTATGCGAGTGACTGCTGATCGCAAGAGATGCCATATTTCAGATTTTAAATTACAACTTCCTGGCAGTATTATATCAGAGAACAATCTATATGCCCAATATGATGCTGCCGATATTTCGCAGATAATAAAAACGATACGGCTCCATGGTAGGATAAGGCAAGCACATATCTCTGCGAATGATGTTATGTGCTTTCTGCCTCAATTGCAGTATGTCGGAGCGTCTTTCGAATTATCGACAGATTTCAATATTACGCCTCAAAGTATCTCTTTGTCAGCCATAGATATCTATGGTTGTGATGGCTGTCTTGAGCTAAAAGGCAAAGTGTTGATGAAACGTCGGGATGGTAAAATAGTCCATACGGACATTCATGCGGAAAAAGTAAAAATGGCTTCAGAGGCCGTACGTCCCATTGCCGGTAAATATTTGAAGAACCCCGTGCAGAATGTGATTAATTATTTGGGCGATATTACACTTGCCGGAACATGCAGTTTACCTAGTCAGGGAAACAAACAGATACAGGCAGAAATCATGACTGGTGTCGGAGAGGTTAACATATCCGCACAATGGCAAGGTCAAACCTGTACAGCGCAAATTTCGTCGCCATTATTGGACTTTACTTCCTTGTCAAAGGAAAAACTGCCACAGAGCATTGGTTTTAAAGCCGATGTTTATGCGGATTTCACAGATAAGAAACAGCCTGACGCTTCCCTTGATTTGTGTATAGAACATTTGGCTTATAGAGGGTATGCGTATAAGGACATCACAGTAGATGCAGATTTGGCTCAGGCTAATTTAGCCTTGGTCTCACAGTGTACAGATCCGAACCTTAACCTCAGTGTCCGATTAAAAGGTGTCATTGATGAGAAGCAGTTTAAATCATTGGCGCTTCAGGCTGATATCCGCAATATAGCTCCGTCTAAATTAAATATGTTTTCTCGTCAGGGAATGGAAAACATTTCGGCCAAAGTATCTTTAGAACTGCCGCAAATCATAGGCACGCGTTGGAGCGGAACGCTAGATGTGACAGATTTTGTTAAAAGAGGTAAGTCTTTCGAAGACACCTATAAGCTGGATAGGTTCCATTTAGCATTAGCACCTTCGTTTCGGGGTACATCACTCGTTTTGGACTGCGATTTCGGGCATGCGGAAGTTGATGGCGTCTTGTCTGTATCCTCTCTCATGGAGAGTGTGCAACACATTTTAGGCAAGGCTTTTCAAAAAACAAATTCTGACAACCGTCCAATCATTAGCAAGATGAGTGGAAGAGACTGGCCAGAGTGGCAATTTTCGGCAACCTTATTCAAGACAGACTTTTTCAATAAGGTTCTGAATCTGCCGTTGGCTATTGACGGTCCGGTCAATATCGAAGGAAATTTGCGGGCTGACGGGCAACGTTTTTCTATTATTGGAGGTACAGCAGGATTTGATTTTAAAAATTTGGCCGTCAAAGATTTCAGTTTCTACTTGAGCGGAGAGAACGATGAATTTTCATGTCTTACACAAGGAACAAAAAAGATCGGTAAGAATGACACCCGATTTGCCCTTACCAATAAAGCCTACAATGGAACTATGGCGAGCCAGCTGACTTGGTCAGACAATGCTCAAAAATTCTTCGGACAAATAAAAACCAATACTTACCGGAAATTATCCCCGACAGGACAGCACATTATAAGTACAGACATATTGCCGACTGATATAACCATCAGTGACTCCACATGGCTCGTCAATGGCGGTAATGTTAGTTTTAGTGACAGGCGGGTGGATGTTTCTGGTATACGCATCAGCCACAGGGATCAGTCCTTGTCGCTTGGGGGAAGTCTGACATCATCCTTACAAGACAGTATTAAGGTTCAGCTCCACAGGATTGATGTGGGATTTATTCTGAATTTGATAAATCTGCAGCCGGTTTCCTTCAGTGGCTTGGCAACCGGTTCCATTTATGCCGGAAAAGATGTCGGTGGAAATTTTCTCATTGATGGCAGGCTCAACGTTCCGGACTTCCATTTCAATGAAGGAAAAATGGGGGATGCCGCTGTTAATCTTAAGTTCAACACAGGAAACAAGCGACTGTATATCAATGCGGATATGCAGGAAGACCAAGTTAGTCGCACCCAAGTTAACGGTTATGTCGGAATAGCAGAAAAGGCACTCGACTTACACGTACAGAGCCAAAATACCAATCTTCATTTTTTGCGTCGCTATATTTCCAATATTTTTGGTGATATTACCGGGCGTACCTCCGGAAAATGCCGTATTTACGGTACTTTCAAGAAACTCGACTTTGAAGGTTATGAACGGGCTAGGATGGGAGCTACGGTATTGGCTACAGGCTGTCGTTACGATGTCAGCGACGGGAGAATAACGATGCTGCCCGGTATTTTTGATTTTAAGGATTTTACTCTTACTGACATCAGGGGAGGGCGAGGCAAACTTAACGGTAAACTGAAACATGAACATCTTAAAAGAATAACCTACGACTTCGCCGTAGAGGCCAATCATCTGATGGCCTATGACAAAGACAAGGATGTAGACACGCCTTTTTCTGCCACGGCCATCGGTACCGGCAATATCCATTTGTCCGGCAGTCCCGGGCTTATCAATGCCGACATCAGCCTCAAGCCGGAAAATGGCACCATGATAGTATATGCCGTCAACAATCCTACGGTCTTTGGCGACAGCACGCTCCTTTCTTTTCAGAACAAAGTACTGCAGCCTGTTGAGGCTGAAACAGATTCCGCTTTTTCAATATCCGATGTAACGGGTATTGTAGAACAAACCATCGCAACGCTTCCTCAACCGGTGGAAGACGAACAGTTGCCGAATACCACAGACATTCATCTCAATTTTCTCATAGACATGCAGCCTGAGGCCGCTCTTAAAATCATCATGGACGAGAAAAGAGGAGATTACCTTATTCTGCACGGAAGCGGTCCTCTGCGTGCTACTTTCCATAATAAGGGACTGTTTCAACTGTTTGGTACCTACACTGTAGACAGAGGCAGCTATAAAATGGCCATACAGGACCTTATCCGTAAAGACTTTCAGTTCCAGCGCGGTGGTACCCTCACTTTTTCCGGTTTGCCGTTTGAGGGAGATTTGGACATGCAGGCAGTTTATACTGTCCCATCGGTCTCATTGTCCGATTTGGGGCTCGGATCAGGATTTTCCGATAATTCCGTTCGGGCAGACTGCATTCTCAAGTTGTCAGGCAAGGCATTGGCACCTCAAATATCCTTCGACCTGAACTTACCTAATGTCAGCGATGATGTCAAGCAAATGGTCCGCAGGCTTATTTCTTCCGAAGAAGACATGAACATGCAGATTCTTTACCTTTTGGGGATAGGCCGTTTTTATACTTACAACTTTGCCTCCTCGCAGGCAGCTATTGACGGACAGTCGCAGAGTTCTGTAGCCATGAAATCATTCCTGTCGAATACTCTCTCAGGACAACTTAATAACATTATTTCCAATGCTGTAGGTTCTTCAAAGTGGAGTTTCGGCACTAATCTCTCCACCGGACAAATTGGCTGGAGCGACATGGAAGTTGCCGGAATCCTGAGCGGACGGTTACTCAACAACAGGCTTTTGATAAACGGGAATTTCGGTTATCGCGACCGTGCCGCCTCAACCACCAATTTTGTGGGCGATTTCGACATCAACTATTTGCTCACCCCCGATGGCTCTGTCAATCTTAAAGCCTACAGCGAAACCAATGACCGGTATTTTTCCAAGTCGTCCATGACCACTCAGGGCATAGGTATTCAACTTAAGAGAGATTTCACCAACTTTCGCGATTTATTCACTATCAAAAAGAAAAAAAGAAGGCAAAATAAATAAGAGATCTGCTTGCGGAAAATAGGAAACTGGGCGTTTTACTTTAACATTTTTAACTTTCTGCAACATTTCAATAGGTTAAAATATAGGTTTGAAGTACTGAATGTTGAAAAGTCAGTATTGGATTTTTAACACGAATACTTGGATTTAAAATTGCAATACGGGGAATTTTCAGTTTTTTACCTCAGAAAAATACTGGAAAATGCCTGAAAAATACTGAAAAAGCGGGACGTCCCATCTGAACTTCCCGCTTCGCTGTTGCAAATATACGAAATTTTTAAGGCAAAAGCAAATAGTGTTAAAAACGGGTCAAGCCGAAAACACGGTGCATGAATTTTGAGAAAAGTGTT
>NZ_BEWW01000233.1 GCF_002933955.1 Prevotella sp. MGM2 | reverse complement strand
AGCGACAACACAGATGCCTACCAGCGCCTGTTCATCCAGTGGAGCGACAGCCATTTCTATCCGGCCATCGCCATGGCCTCCCACGTGAGCGCCAGCCCCAACCATCAGACTGGCCGCGAGGTGCCCATCAAATTCCGCTTCGATGTGGCCATGTCGGGACGCCTGGGCATGGAAATACAGCCTAAGAACATGAGCGACCGGGAAAAGGAATTCTCCAAACGCGCCATCGAAGCCTACAAGTCGGTACGTCCTGTCATCCAGCTAGGCGACCAATACCGGTTAATATCACCTTACGACAAAGGGGCGATGGCCGCATTGATGTATGCCGATGAGACCAAGGACCACGCCGTGCTCTTCGTCTACCGGACGGACTATCTCAACGGACAGGCAATGCCGAAGGTAAGGCTCGACGGAGTGGATGAGAACAAGAACTACCGTATCAAAGACCTGACACCCCTCAACCCTTCGAAGCCGAGCAATCTCAACGGCAAGGTGGTGAGCGGCCGCGTGCTGAAATATGCCGGTCTCAACGTGAGCGGTTCACTGTCGCGTCCGTGGACATCGCTGACACTGAAACTGACGGCCGAATAAGCCGCATCCGTTCCGCTCTTTCTCATGAACGGGGCTCTTGCCGGCCTCGGAAAGGGTGCTTCTTTTTCCATCTCATATTAC
>NZ_BEWW01000232.1 GCF_002933955.1 Prevotella sp. MGM2 | reverse complement strand
GCCTTTTTGTCTGGAGCCGCCGCATGGCGAAGGAAGATGTCATGAGGGAAATGGGGGTGACCTTGTTTTTCCATCAAATCCCGCAGTTACCTTTGCGCCTAGAGCGGAAATGACTGCTTGATGCGGCTCACTGAAAGGCGCTAAAATGGAGGTAAACGAAAGTAGAGGTAGATTAGACAGAAAACTTCAAAAGAGAAATTCGTGAAACAAGAAATCCCCCAAAAGAAAAGGACATAGCCCGTAGCGTGAAATAGGGTAAACCATATTTCCTTGCAGATAGTCGTGTATGACGGCTTGTTCCATTTATGGATTTGGCTGTCATGTACGGTTTTCTGTTCAAAAGAACAGCGAAAAAATCATCTGAAAAGCCAGTAAAAGCACCTCTTTGGCATAAGCACAAAAGAAATGGACCTTGCATCATCAGTCTAAATTGTTGTTTAGGAGTGAGGCAAAGCTCTTTTCTTCGCTTATGTGGTAGCTGGTACATGTTCGTCCAAAATCCTTGTGTATGATGGTGTGTCGATGGATAAAACCGCTTTTACGGAAAAACTTGTATGAGAAGAAAAATAGGTGGATTCATTTCAAAATCTCCTGTTTTATTGTTACTTTTGCATACGAAGAGTTCTTTAAAGGTTATCCAATGCGCAGAAGAATAAAATATAAAAACCGTTAATAATCCTTTGGTTCACAAAGATTATGCTCGGAAAATGATCTCTCAGAAGTAGTTTGACGGCATAAAAGATACTTTTCTTGAATTTGAATTGGGCTTGGCTTTTAAAATCGCCGTAGTTTCTTCACTTTGATCCTCTTATTCTCTTGATATAAAATATAGAGTAGAAGCAATATTCGACTGAAATCCTACGCTATAGAAGAGGTTACAAGGTATGTCCAAGTAAAGCAGTAATCCACTTTATTGGCTCTTTGATGCCCTCATATTATATATTAGCTAACCGGACTTTGTAATGTCCAGACCTGTAATATGGTTATAAAAAGATTACGTAATTATATACTATTTACACCAAATGTAAGATTTTCATTTGAACTTTCCAAAGCATCCTAAAAGACACCTTTAATCTCATTGTGTCGCCGGTATACTTCCTCAATGCGATGGGTGAAGTCACTAAAATACCCTAACTGGATTTTACCCTCAATTATTATGTTTGACACGACATAGAATTTCTTACTCTTATCGTGTTTCAGACACACATACTCTCCGTTTTTGAAGTTACTTATCATGCCACATAATTTTGCCACAAATTTAGTTACTTTATTAAGAGTAACTAAATTACGGATTCTGTTTTTTATTGATTGTCTCATAATTACAAGTTGTTTGGTTGATTATCTGAATTAAAATAACTATAGGCGTTGGCGTCCTGAAGTTATCCTCGGAATGTCAAAACCGTGGATGCAACTTGGGGACAACCGTTACGGCAAGCCAATATATTCATATAACATCCAAAACTCAATTTCCTTACCTAAAGGTTTTTATTTCTCGACCAACATGCGGGGACAAAGTTGTGGTGACATGCACACCAATCGTTTTTCTGCCTCATGGTTTGTGATGGATATGAGCGTGTGCAAAACATTCCTTGACAAAGCACTTGCTATAAAATTGACAGCTACTGACATATTCAATACCCGTAACAACGACTGGAGTATGAATACATACGGTATTCTGATGAACAAGTATCAGAGCTATGACAGACGGGGAATAGCTTTGAGTGTTCAATACCAATTCCAACCTCAAAAAAGTAAGTATAAGGGCAAAGCTGCTTCGGAGGCCGAAATGAATCGACTATAATGGATATCATCTGAAAAAACATATTATAAGAAACTGTTTTGATTTAATTTTAAAGTCTATCAGTTAGCAGTTTGTTATCTTTAGGAAAGAACGTGCGTTGCTTGATGTCGGGCAACGCACGTTCTGTATTACGCTTTTATGTTGTTCTTCGGTTTTAGTCTTTGGGAACATGAACCGTAGTGTGCTTACAGATGCTTTTCGAGAAATTTCTCCATGGCACGGTAAAAGTCATAACGGTTCTCCTGATTGTGAAAGCCGTGGCCCTCATCATCCTTTACCATGTATTCAACTTCCACCCCACGCTGCCGCAGCGCCTCTACCATTTGGTCGCTTTCAGCCTTGTTCACGCGCGGGTCGTTCGCTCCTTGGGCTATCAGCAGCGGCACGCGGATGTTTTCAGCATGCAGTGCGGGCGATGTTGCCGCCAGCTGTTCGCGGTCTTTTTCAGGATGCCCCACCTGTTCATACATCATTTCGAGCATTGGGCGCCAGTAAGGCGGTATGGTCTGCATGAAGGTGAAGAGGTTCGACACACCCACATAGTCAATGGCACACCGGTAAAGTTCAGGTGTGAAGGTGACGCCCGCCAAGGTGGCATATCCTCCGTAACTTCCGCCGTAGATGGCTATGCGTGCTGGGTCGGCTATGCCTTCGGCTATGAGCCACCTTACGCCATCCGTGATGTCGTCCTGCATTTTCAGTCCCCACTGTTTATAGCTTGCCTCGAGGAATTGCCGGCCAAATCCCGTGGAGCCGCGGAAATTCATTTGAAAGACAGCATAACCTCGGTTACACAGAAACTGTACCTCTGAGGAGTATCCCCACGTGTCGCGTGCCCATGGCCCGCCGTGCGGGTTGACCACCACCGGCAAGCTCTGCGCCGTTTGGGGTGTTAGGCTCCGGGGCAGCGAAAGGTATGCCTCGATGTTCAGCCCGTCGCGTGTGGTGTAGGTCACGGGGTGCATCTCCACCATGTCCTCTTCTTTGATCCATGGGGCTGTGTCCGCTATTTTCTCAGCTTTATCTTTTATGGCGTCATAGAAGTAATAGTAACCTCTTGTGCGGTCGTTGCCGGCGTAAATGAGGAAGTGTTCCTCCTCCTTGTCTGAGTCGGCCACGCCGTAGCGGTGGTCAGGGAAATGGGCCTTGATCCGTGCGCGCAGTGCCTCCTCTTCCTCATCGAAGAAGTGCCGCACCGGCTCCTTGTGTCCGGTGCAGTAGACGGAAAGCAGTTTTCTGCGCTTGCGTGAGTAGTTGATGCTTGATATGTCGTACTTCTCGTTTTCGTAGAGCACCTCCAGCTCTTCGCAGGTGGAAGGGTCCATCAGTACCAGCGCTACCTTGTCGCGTCCCAGATTGGTGGCGGCGTACACCAGGCGGTTGTCAGGCGTAAACTCCATGAAGTTGACCATTTCCCTGAAGTTTGTCGTGAGTACTGGACGGAAGTCTTCCCCATCGTTGTCACGGTAGAGAATCTGTGTGTTCACGCCGTCAACGATGGCCGTTACTGACCGCAGGCGTCCTTCGTGGTCGGTCATCCATCCCTGCCAGTTGCCCGGGTTTTCCGCCAGTTGTGTCAGTTCGCCCGTGCGTATGTTCAGGCGGTAGGGGTCGAACACTTCAGGGTTGCGCCTGTTCAGCCCGATGAGCACCATGTCGGGTGTTTCCTCCAGGTCGTCGATGAGCGAGGTGCGCACGCCCGGAAAGTCCGTGTAGGCTCTGAGATCCGACCCGTCCAAATTTACGCCGAACAGCTGGTAGTTCTCATCGCCGGCGGTGTCTTTCATGAAAAGCAGGCGTTCGTTGTCTGCCCACATGTAGCCTGCCACGCTACGTTCCGTTTCGCCGGTTATGCGCACGGCTTGTCCGCCGCCGGCCGGTTTCACGTAGATGTTCATGCGGTCGCGATAAGGCGCCATGTAGGAAAGATGCCGCCCGTCGGGCGATATTTGATAGGCCGCCTCCTGAGAGTTGCGGAAGAAATATTCAAGTGGGAGATGCTTTCCGGCACCTCCCACATTTTGGTCGTTACATGCTTTTTCCATTTTCTGTGTCATGTTTTCTTTTCACGGCGGGTCACCGCTCCTGTCCGGGCATTGCCATTTTCACCCGCGTCCACATTTCCACAGCCTCTTTGGCGGCGCCGGGCATGCGGTAGGTGAGTGTCATCGTGTTGTCCGTTGTGAAAGTATATTTTATGATATTGTCTTTGTTCACCAGCGAGGGGTCGGTGATCGAACCTGTGATGTGCTCCACATACGTAGTCTCGTCTGTGATAGCAAACGTTCCCTTCGTGGTTATGATGCTTTCTCCCTTCCTGTTGGCAATCAGGAAAGTGCAGAATGTACCGTCCTTGTTCAGGATTTTCCATACTGGCAGATGTACTATGCGCTCACTGCCGTTTTTTTCCGTTATTTTCTGTTTTTGTTGCCATATACCCGCAAAGCGTTCAGGTATGTTCTGTGCCGTCAGACAAGCTATAGAACTCATTGCGGTTATGGTCAGGAGTAAAAAGAAACGTTTCATAATCAAGTGTTATTTAAGGTTTATGATCCGGTTGCCTGTATCGCAAAGATACGACATTGCAGATAAAAAAACAAATTTAATGCAGGAAAAAATACCAGAAACTTGATTTCCCCAAGGGTGAGGCTGTAGGCGCTGTCGTTGGATGAACCGTGTGCGAGTGGTTTCTGACTTTAACGTTTTTAACCTTTTGTTGCATTTTAATGTGTTAAAATATAGGTTTGAAGTAATGATGCTGAAAAAGTCCTTATTGAAATTTTAACACGAATACTTGGAATTTCAACTGCAATACGGGGAATTTCAGGAAACAATACGGCCAAAAACGGTGCGGAAAGGCCCTGAAAACATCGAAAAAGCGGGACTTTCCGGTGGAGAGTCCCGCTTGGCTGT
>NZ_BEWW01000231.1 GCF_002933955.1 Prevotella sp. MGM2 | reverse complement strand
CAACCTGGGAGCCTACATCAACAGCGTGACCGGCCGCAACATGGTGTTGTGGAACGGCGCCTGCCATGTGCACGAGCGCTTTTCGGTGGAAAAGCTCGTAGCCCTTAAGTGCGAGCACCCCGATGCCAAAGTGCTGGTACACCCCGAATGCCGCGGAGCCGTAGTGAAACTGGCCGATGTGGTAGGTTCAACGGCAGCCCTCCTGCGCTACGCCGTAGCCTCAGAGGCCGGCACTTTCCTCGTTGTCACCGAAAGCGGCATCCTCCACGAGATGCAGCGCCGCGCCCCTCACAAGCGTTTCATCCCCGTGCCGCCCGACGACAGCACCTGCTCATGCAATGAATGCAACTACATGCGGCTCATCACCCTTCCGAAGGTGTACAACGCACTGCGCTTCGAATGGCCCGAGATAAAAGTTTCTGCCGAAACAGCCGCCGAGGCCGTGAAGCCCATCCGCCGCATGCTCGACATTTCCGAACAACTGGGATTGTGAGAGAAAACGGGCGACAGGCCCGGCTGCCTCTCCTCCATATCACAAGAATAAAGC
>NZ_BEWW01000230.1 GCF_002933955.1 Prevotella sp. MGM2 | reverse complement strand
CTTCCTCAACAAACACTTCGGCGACCGCGAGAATCTCGTCTACCCTACCGACCCGCTCAAAATAGGCACCGACCCGACTCTACTGGAAAAACTCTTCTGCGAAACATCCTTCAAGGAAGACTATCACATCCTCAACACCGAAGTGCGCAAACTGGGATATAACATCCCTCCTTTGGTCAACGCCTATATGAGCCTCAGCCCCACCATGCGCGTATTCGGTACAGCCGTCAACCATGAGTTCGGCAACGTGGAGGAAACCGGCATTCTCATAGCTTTCGACGAAATACTGGAAGAGAAGCGCATGCGCCACATCGACACCTTTGTGGAAGAGCACCCGGAGAGTATGGACATTTTTTCCGAACTCTTTCTGAAAGACAAATAAGCGGGAGAGCAGACTGCCGGACTATTCGGACGGCTCCGCCTCATATACTATCCAGCACACAAACGGCAGACCATTCTTTGCGATGGTCTGCCGTTTGTGTGTTAAGCTGCGGGAATTTGCTTATTCTTCCGCCAGTTCAAACTGATCTTTACCCACTCCGCAGAGGGGGCATACCCAATCTTCGGGTATATCTTCAAAAGCAGTTCCGGGAGCTATGCCACTTTCAGGATCTCCTACTTCAGGATCGTAAACCCACTGACACACAGTGCAAATGTACTTCTTCATAATTGTTGTATTTGTGTTGTTAAATAAATATATAGGCCTGCAGGATGGAGGCTTACCCGCAAACATTGCGGAGAGCACCGGCCCAACCGGCAGAAGAATGATATTTTAAATATAAACGTTGCAGGAGGCAGACTTCATACGTTCCTCAAC
>NZ_BEWW01000229.1 GCF_002933955.1 Prevotella sp. MGM2 | reverse complement strand
CACTCACACCGTCCTTAGTGATGCGCGGTGCGCCAAACTTTTTGTCGATAACCACATTACGACCTTTCGGGCCGAGTGTTACTTTTACTGCATTTGCCAATGCATCAGCGCCTTCGCGAAGCAGTTCGCGGGCATCCACGTCATATTTGATTTCTTTTGCCATGATGTTTTAAGTTATTTAGAATGGCCAGTGAAAAGCCTGCAGACGGACCAAAATACTGAAAAGAACGGTCGCATTGTCTGCAGCCACAGGCACATCGCGTTTTTAAAAAAATTACCGTTTATTTCTCCACTACAGCCAGAATGTCGTTCTGGCGCATGATGAGGTACTTTTCGCCATCAAGTTCCACTTCCGTACCGCTATACTTGCCATAAAGTACAGAGTCGCCGGCTTTGAGCACCATTTCCTCGTCTTTTGTACCAGCGCCTACAGCGAGCACTTCGCCCTGCAGAGGTTTTTCCTTGGCTGTGTCGGGAATGATAATACCACCAATTGTCTTTTCTTCTGCCGGTGCAGGTTTCACCAGCACGCGGTCTGCTAATGGTTTAATGTTCATAATTTTGAGTCTTTATATTATATGTTTGTCATTTTGAGTCAACCCACACCATCCTTCATCCTTGCCGCACTACCAGCCGATGTGAGGGCGCGTTCCAGTCCCTGACATTGCGAAAAGTGTGCCAAAAACCCAAAAGACGTACTGCATGCACATTTTTGTCATACCCTATGACAATGTGACAGGACCACGCATGCCTGCCATGCAGTTGTCAGCCTTCCTCTCACCGGCTCACACCGCCGGCCTGTACCCGCCTTAAAACGCCCCCCCCCCAACCGTTCTTGAGATTAACATATTTAAC
>NZ_BEWW01000228.1 GCF_002933955.1 Prevotella sp. MGM2 | reverse complement strand
GTCCACGAGAAAGCCAATCATGATAAATCGCCAATACTCACTCATCTTGGCAATGGTAACTCTCAACTTGTGGGAGTGTACGCGCTGATGCGTCTTTTTCGCCGTGTGTACTCCGTCCCAAAGGTCGAGCATAATAGCTGCTATCACCAATATGCACACGGCAAGGAACACCCCAACGAACAGGTAGAGTTTGTTAAGTGGTACGATTGTTTCCATGTCTGTGTTGTGTTATGGTTTATTCGATGAGGTTGCTGGCGATGTCATGCCATGTGTAGTAGTTGGCAAGGAAAACAAAGACGGCACCCACAAGGCAACCGACAATATCCCATGCCAAATCCCACACGCAGAAATGATTTCCTTTCTGCTTGCTGTCTTTTACCTCTTTGTAGATGCCGAAAGCGAAAGCCACGGCAAAGGCAATGACGGCGGCAATGATTGCCGAGGGAAAATGAATGAACGACACAAGCACACCGATAAAGGCGGCGATTACGAACTCACAGAAGACGTGGAGCTTCTTGTCGCTCCCGGTCTTGTCATTGCAAATTTTCTTTGTCATGATAATTAACATTTGGTTTATACTATGCAAAGGTAGGCCGTAGTCGGTTCTCGCTCTCGTTATCTTTTGAGTTAGACAAAAAGAGAGCCACGGCTGCGCAGTCCGTGGCTCTTAATCGCATTATATGAAATCCTAACTTAGCGTTCAAAATCCAAACGTGGCTGGGGTAAGGTCGTCTTTTTCATTCCAACCTGCGGCCAGTGTGTTATTAACGTGTTGTGCGGCGAGTTTACTGAATGCCGCAAACTCCTCCTCGCTGACAAAGGTGTAATAGATAGGCTTGCCGTTGGAGTCCTCGTTTATCTTTACCGTGCGAGGATATGCTTCTGAGGTGAGCCTCTCCATCATCATAAAGTTGCGTTGGTTTTCGTCAGACAACCATACGCGCATACCATTCCATATAAAACCGTTTATAATAGTTTCTTTGGTATGCTCGTTGATAGCTTCAACCAACACAGCCTCCACCTCCTCCCATGTAGGTTTATGGTCAAAGGTATAGCGATACTCATAAGTACCTCCATGCTCATCGGAGTATAGTCCGTAAAAGAGCGTAAAAGTTCTGCGGCCTACTTTTTGTAAGCCGTCCTGCCTTACCGGTGTGCCGTAAATCTTATTCATATGGCAAAGGTAACGCTGTATTCCGCGATTGTATCTTTATCTTTTGGGCTTATGTAAATTTTGGCAACGTCTTTCCGTCATAGTAGTCCATGACAATAGTTGTTTCAAAAGGAAATCCGTCCTCGATGTCACTTATTTGGTCGAGGATATTCTGCATCTCCTTGCTTGCCGTGAAAAACTTGTTGAACGTACCGTCCGCAATATTGCGGAAACTTACAAGGTAGCGACCATCGCCGTGTGCAGTTGTGAGGTCTGCCTCGTAATCGTGTATCTCAATCGGTGTATTCGCTATGCTACGAATTGGAACAACCTTGCCCGGAAAACGCTTTTTGCCGTCCTCCGGCTTGTAGGCTATGCCTAACTCTCCGAATTTTCTCATGTAATTATGTGTTAATTTGAAATATAAATGCTTGCAGTCGGCATGACAGGCCATGCCTTTGAATGAGCCGATAATTTCCTGTCTCCTCTTTCGGGATTTTACCTCTGACAAATGTCGGGCAACTTTCTTCTTAGTTCGCTTTCTCAGTAATGCGTGTGTGCCATAAAAGACAAAACCGAGGTAATCAATACCCTCGCTTATCGGTCTTACTGCCTCTGTGTTTTTAACGGTCAAATCTCTCTTATTAATTTCCTCATGGTATATATCTCGCAATTTCCATACAGGCCTTTTCAGACTTCCCCACATTGCGGAGTCGTCCATATACCTCTCATAAAGATACCTAACCTCTCCATTTGGTGCAATATATTTCGGAACATGGCAACACATAACATGGTCTACCGGCGACAAATAGAGATTGGCAAAGCATTGACTTGAGCGTAATCCTTTTGATAGTCCTTTCGGCAGTAAGGTGATGAAGTTGTCGAGGAAGCCTAATACAACAGGGTCTGAAATATATAGCCTTATTTCGGCTTTCATGCGCTCTTGGTCTATGTTGTCATAGTAGCCCTTTATGTCATTCTGACAGTAGAATTGCATCAACTCCGGCACTGCATTGTAATCCTCGACCATGCGATGAAATAGCCAATGCATACCTCGGCCTTGAATGCTTGCCGCCGTGTTCTGTATGAGCGTGGGGTTTACATATCTCTCCACCACTACCATTATCACATGGCACCCTATGCGATGATATACCCTCGGAGCTTGCACGACCCTTACTTTCGGGCCATCGGAAACAGTCATTTCTCGAATGTTCTCCGGGAGTATTCTAAATGTACCGTCCTGCAACTCTCTTTTCAGACGTACGAGTAGCTGACGTTTGTCGCGTTCTCCTTTGGCCGGGTCAAGTTTTGAATAGTATTTTTCGCGCTGTTGAGCGGTTTCCAAATGACTTATGACATAATCAAAACCGTCTGATAAATTTTCATCGGAGATTATCTCATTTAATAAACTGTCGATTGGGAAACCTGCGCTCTTCAAGGCCACAGGAAGATTGGCGCATTCCTGCGGTATCAAATCATAATTGATGTTATGGGCAGTTACTGCTTCCATTGTGAAATGCTTGGAGCCTTCCGGTCCCGTGGAGGTCGCCTAAGCGACACTCCACTTTGTAAGGTTATTGTCATTTTTCGGCTTTCCAAACTTGCCGTGTGAGGCCTATTTGCTGTTGCCGAGGCTCATACCCTTCGCGGAATGCGGTGACAATCTCGTTGTCTTGCAGGGTCACACGATTTAACCTTAGTAAGTTCAGACGAGCGCCGAAGCTCGCGTACGAGTTCGAGCAAGCGTTACTCGCGTTCGCAAAAGCGAGGCCGCTGCTCGCACCCGAATTGTCGCCCGACCGCAAAACAACGCGGCTGTGAGGGTAGTCCGCCTTTATTTCGTTTTACATAAGTGGTCGCGCAATCTCCACTTTGAGTCCAAGCGCGTCCATGATACGGAAGAAAAGTCCAACTCCGGGTTCAATCGCACCTTTCTCAATACGTGAAATATAGGTTTTGTCTGTGCCTACTTTCTTGGCAAGGTCACTCTGAGTCATTCGCTCCTGTTTCCTTGCATCAAGAATAATCTGACCAACACAATAAGCGTAAGCCTCACGATGGAAAGCATCACGTTCGGGTGTACCGACCTTTCCGTATTTCTCATCAAGTATGGCATCGAAGCTGCCAATGTTACTTTTTGTCTGCATAATACTCCTTTTTTAGTTTCAAAGCCATGTTGATTTCCGACTCCGGTGCTTTTTGTGTTTTTTTCTGATAGCCATTCAGAAGCATCACTATGTTGCCTTCATCGAAAATGAAAAATGCCCGGTAAATATTGCCGTTATGCGATGCACGGATTTCATAC
>NZ_BEWW01000227.1 GCF_002933955.1 Prevotella sp. MGM2 | reverse complement strand
CATGAAAGCCACCAAACACAAGATATGGAAGGAGGGCAACATGCTCAAATATAAAAAGTGGAATTAATACACCCAAATATGCGGCGGACGACACAACCATCGGCAAGCCGCATACCCTACGTCATCATTCACTGTATCCGGTAAAAAAAATGAGAACGAAACTTCTACACGGCATTATACTGCTAACCCTGACGTTTTTATTGTCCGCACCAATTACAGGCATTCTCATACCTGACGGACAAGCCTACATATTGGCCGTTACGGGTATTCTGGCTTTTACCGGCACAGGCCTAAGTGTGGCGCAAAGAAAAGACCAAACCGGAGAAAGCATAACTCTCCCCGACATCGCCTTGGGAGTGTGCATTATTTATGGAATTATGAATATCCGCGGCCTGATAAACATAGAATATATTATGGAATGGGTGGCCCTGACGGGCATTTGGATGTTGATGAGAACAAAAGAAAGCCACCGGTTTATCCGATTCCTTGTATGGGGATTATTCATATCTGCATTGATACAGATTCTCATAGTCATTCTACAACTGGCGGAGGTGACAAGTAGCCGCCACGCGGACTTCAGAGTGACAGGCAGTTTTGACAATCCTGCTCCACTGGGATGTTACCTGGCTATAGTTTTAGCCCTGATGTGGCCGATATGTAATGAACTGGCCAGCCTTAGCTTCAGGAAAAAAATACTTGCCGGAGGATTGATACTCCCTATAGCGTGGGGGCTTGCCGTGACGGACTCACGGGCCGCCTGGCTGGCCGCAGTCATGACCATTGCAGTTTTTCATCTTCATAAAAAACTGACAAGGAAGAACCGGCCCTACCTGTCCGGAGGGATATTATTGGCAGCAGTCATCACCATCGGCGCCCTGTATCTCTACCGCCCTTCTTCGGCCGATGCCCGCTTGGGAATATGGCATGTCTGCAGAACAATGATAGCGGCATCTCCGATTACCGGACAGGGCACGAACAGTTTTCCGGCTACCTACATGTCCTTTCAAACATCAAGTATCAGAAACGCCCCCGAAGAAGTACGGCGTGCGGCTGATGATGTGACAACCGCCTTTAACGAGCCCTTGGAAATTCTCTGTGAACAGGGAGTGGCGGGAGGGCTGTTGTGGGGATTTTTCCTTCTGACGGCAGGCGTATCATTGTGGAAAGCATCGAAGAAGAAAGAAAGGCAGGCATTTCTTTTCCTGCCTTTCCTGGCGTATATCATCTTTGCTTTGTTTTCCTATCCTTCATCCATCTGGTCACTTCATGCATTATTCATAAGTATGATTGCCTTGGGAATAGAATCCCCATATCCCACGCAAGTTCCTGTGTGGGCGCTTTTCAAAAGACGGGCGAGAATGGCCGGCGCAGGCTTATTTGCCGGACTGTTGCTGATTAATATCGTCATACGGACAAACGCCAACCTGCGGCTGAACGGCTATTGCAATCTGGAAGAAGACGATACCGCCATGCAAAACTCTCCTTTCACTTTCCGGTATGTAGGACATTCACCATCATTACTGGCCTGTCTGGGACGGACGCAACTGATGGCCGGAGACGGGGTAGCAGCCGTGCATTCCCTGAAAAAATTACAGGAATATATCAACACAGCGCAGGTACAACTGCATTTGGGAGAGGCTTACGAGTGTACGGGAGAAAATGAAGAAGCCATAAAATGCTACGCCGCCGCACATAGCATGAGACCAGGACTGATGCTTCCTATCTATGCCCAATTCGCTCTGTATAAAAGCATCGACGAGGAAAAAGCGTTGCAGCTGGCAAAAGATCTCAAAGCTTTTCGCCCGAAGATAGAAAACAAGAAAACCCAAGCCATGCGCTCTGCGGCCATACGTCACATCAATAAAAAACAAGCCTTATGAAATATCTATACCCGTTGTTCCTTTTCCTACTGTCTATTTCAACAACCTATGCGCAATATCCGAAAGAGGTCACGTATGCCTTGGAAAAAGCCGGAAACAACAGAGAGGGACTGGAGAACTTGCTTGACCACTACCAAAAAGAGAATAAAGAAAAATATAAAGCCGCATGTTTCCTTATTTCAAATATGATATGGAACAGGCAGTATTACCACATAACCCAGTCCGCCCCTCTGCTAGCGACAAAACTAAATAGAGCGGATTCCAGTTATTACAGCATAGTAAAAGAACTGAGCGACACGGCTTTATACAATGAAAGATTCAACAGGCAAGTATTGGCTAAAGCCGACCAGGTTTATCGGAAAATGATGGAGGCTTCAGACTTTGCCTCACCTGTTATTGAAGCGAAAGAAATAATGGACATCAGCCATATAAACGCCGATTTTCTGCGCCGACAGATAGAACATTCATTCAAACTGAGAGATAACAGCCCATTCGTAAAACCTCTGAAATTCGAGGAGTTTCTGGAATATGTACTTCCATACAGGGCAACGGACCTTTCGGCAGCAGAAAGTGCGGATGTCTATGCCCATCTTTACAACAAGTACCTACACACAGACACGACTACGACTGCACGCAACTTGGTCTGGCGGTATAACGTAACAGCCGACAGACTGCGCTATTGGGGCGGGAAATATCCTTTTGACCATCCCATAGGCCGGGACGAAATGTTTTTTCTCGGATGGCATGACTGTGCGTCTATTGCCGATTACGGTACGATGATACTAAGGGCCTGCGGACTTCCCGCCGCTCTGGAATACAACATAGCCTATAAATTCTGGAACGGACAGCATTATCATGTTTCCACTCCCATAAACGGCAAATGGCATACCTTCAGTCCGGAAAGCAGTTTGCCACTATATCGCGACTCTAAGTTTTACGAAGCCCTTAATATATTTCGTCTGCACTTTAGCCGACAAACGAACAATCCTTATTCCCTGAAAGCCTCCCAAGAGATAATACCCGACATATTGGCAGACCCACGCATAGAGGACGTGAGCCACGAAACGGGCAACACTGTAAAACTATCTCTTCCATTCAACATCTCCACCTCAAACAACCTTGCCTATCTTGGTACTTTCCTATCGCAGGAAATGGGCCTCAGACCGGTGACCTGGGGTGTCATAAATAAACAAACGGGTACTGCCTTGTTCGAACATGTAGTTCCTGACAATTTATATTTTCCCGTTTATCTAGACGAAAACGGGGATTACCATTCCTTCGGAGAGCCTTTTGTGGTCATTGAAGATAAAGGTCAGAACAACGGATACAGGCTTGAACATATCAAAGTTACCGGCACACCGACCAAAGCTAGAATTGAAAGAAAATTTCCGCGAAAGCCACACCTCCTTCAAATTGCCCGGAAGATTCCAGGCACTTATGTTCTTGGGGCTGACAATCCTGATTTCCATAATGCTGATACATTAGGAATTATCCGTAATGTTCCAGGAACAGCCTGGGAAGACATAGAACTTTCAACAGACCGTCCGTATCTTTATTACAGGATTTGCGGAACAGGCAATCCGGCGCGAGTTTACCTAAGTGAAATCAATTTCCTTACCAAAAGACAATATGCTTATACCAATACTATGGAGGCGCCACAAACACATCTCCTCTCTGCAGAAGAAAACGCACAATGGGTAAGACTTCTTGACGAACCTTTGGAAAAGTGCCGATGGAAAGCCGAATATGATAATAATCCGCAAACAGCGCCGGATAAATGGCCTGATGTTACTTTGATGTTAAAAGAACCTCAATATGTACATCGCATCCGGTACATGGCGAAACACGCAGACAACGCCGTAAAAAGCGGAGCGAAATATGAAATACGGGAATGGGCTGACGGGTTTTGGAAAAAAACCGCAACAAACATCGTGTCCTCCAACGGCATTATCGAGGCGGACAATCTCAAACCAGGACAGCTTTATTGGTTACGGCTTAAAGGAGAGGGAAAAGAAGAACTTCCTTTCTTCATCGATGACAAAGGAACGCAACATTTCCCACACCTTCCTTTTCTTGAAAAGAATTCGTTTCTAAAACGTTAGGGACAGACAATCATTTTCTTTCCGTCTACAATATAAAAACCGGCAGGCAATCCTTGAAGTGCTTCAGACTGAAATACACCAGAACGGAGCACACGTCCATCAAGGCCCATAACACTAACACGTTCAAAGGGATCCTGAAGCGATGAACTGGGCATTACGCCGGTAATGCCTTCATAATTGTCCGGATCAAATATTTGCGTTATTTTTTCACCCCATACATATTGTTCTAATCCGGGATAGTCCACATACGGATTACGATTTTCCTGAATTTCATAAACCGCATTATTGCGGTCTATCTCCTTTTGACTCACCGGATCTTCCTTTGCCCAACGCAACAACATGGTAACAGCCCAATCCTTATAGGCCGGATAGCTGGAATGGTCAAGCATATCGCAGTCCCAACCGGCGATTTTATCTTCATAACATGTAGCCATATAAAAATAAATGCGCGCAAAATCTCCTTTATATTCATCATTCGGCTCGAATACCTTACCACTATAACCAGGTAATGAAGACATACCTGATTGACTGAAACCGTTGGAAGAAGTGTAAACTGGACTGGCCGTTTCACCAAAAGGTAAGTTGCCACGCATACCATTTACATAAGAATCTGTCGGAATAAGATGGAATAAATCGGTATACATCGGATATTCATCATGAAACCAACTTTTTGGAAAAGAATGTTCACGGTTGTAATTATCGCCCTCCTTTTTATACTGCCCGGTATTCTGATCGGTAAAAAAGATATAATTCGTTGAATTGGAGTACATATCCCACACTTTGCCATCCATACGGCTATCGGTTTTTTGGAAATCGGTCCACAGTTCTTTATAAGTCCGCTCCTCATGCTGGCTGATAATATGATGGAGGGCTGTTTTCAAGTTTTTTCCGCTTTTCCCCGAAGCCGACGCATAATAACCTGCTGGCACTTGGGCTAAAATTGCTATTGCATAATAAAACAGACTGAAAAGCAAAAGTATTTTTTTCATCATATCACAATGTCTTTAGTTTTACGAACAATTACGCTAAATCTCAAATGATTGATTCAAAACCGTATTTTCTTTAATCACAATATTTATGAATCATACCGACCTCCCTATTTCCTAAAAAATGAAAAATTGACACTCCCATAAGCTCGGTGCTCCAAAAAATCCGGGCGCGAGGAAAAATCATAGTTCTTTCCATGTTCCAGTACAAAAAGAGCTCCATCGGCTAACAAATTGCTGGTCATCACACGATCTGGGAGTTCAGGCAATTCTACGAGTGCATAGGGAGGATCGGCAAAAACAAGATTGAACTGTTGACGGCAACGACTGATGAAACGCAAAGCATCTGTACACAGGGGAGTGGCATTTTCACACTCTAGTGCTTTCAGGCAAGAGACTATAAAAGCAAAGTGTTTGCGATCGCGCTCAACGGTAACCACAGACTGACATCCGCGCGAAAGAAGCTCAAGCGAAATGCTACCTGTTCCTCCAAAGAGGTCGAGCGCATGCGTTTCTTCAAAATCAAGATAGGCCCTCAATACATTGAAAAGATTCTCCTTGGCAAAATCTGTGGTAGGGCGAGCCTTGAAACTTCTGGGCACTTCAAAATGCCGTCCTTTATACATGCCGGTTATAATACGCATTTTTCTGTAATATTAATCTATAAAGAATGAATTTCAAAAAGTCTGACAATCTAAAAGAAAAGTCACAAGATCATAGGGTACTTCAGGAGTCGTAGCCACAATATTACGATTAAACTCTGCCGAAGGTTTCATGGTCAGCACATTAACAGCATAACGCCTCATTTCATCAGCAATGGCGTCGCGCAATTCCGGTGTACCCGCCACATAAAACGGTGCATAATCACTCTGCCGAAAAACCGGCAGATTATCATCTGAGGGTGGTCCCAGATTCACTCCTAACTGGCTCGCCATATTTAGAGTATAATAGACTGCATCCGCCACTTCAGGCGTTTCGAAAGTATTAACAGCCAATAGACGAGTTCCTTCAAATACCATGACATCCGTCAACATTTCATGACAATGTACACAAACGCGTTTCTGTAACACTTGCGTCATCCCTTTGGATGCAAAATGGTGCAGCAAAGGGGTGAGCGATGATACATAATAAACCTTTGAATAAAGATCCTCAAAGGCACGGCAGGCCGCATCTTCAAGTGCAAATATCACAACACTATTGGCCGGTGCCACAACATCATAAAAAACCTGCCTTTTCACAGAAGAAGGAAAACAATGATTATAGATAGCTACACAATCTTCTTCCTGAAACTCCGTCAATGGCACTAGTGTTGCTGGGGCATTCACTAAAATCTTTAAACTCTCGCTATGCTGATTCTGTAAAATAGCGGCCGCTCGGCGTGCTTCACGCAAATTGGCGATAAGCGAAACTTGAGGTTTAAGGCGATAAGGTTCAAAGCAAAATGAAGAAGCATCATCAGCCTCATAACGCGCAAAACAAATATTTGTCTGCGCCAAACGCATATAAAGTTGCCCATGAGAGAGCGTAGAAGTAACAGTCATGGAAGAAAGAAATTATTTTCTAAAAAAACGATGTATAATTTGAGGGAGGCCCCATCGTCCCCCAACAACTGCTAACATTACTCCAACAACATTAGCAAAGAAATCACCCCAATCGCCAGAGCGATAGACTGTAAAATAAGCTTGCACCAATTCTATCATCCCACCCATGGCTATAGGAAAAAGAATGGCAAACAACCATATTTTATGCCACACTATTTTATGATGCCTACGCAGATATTCCCACCACAAAATAGAACACGCTCCAAAATACATCATCACATGATAAAGTTTATCAATATTTTCAATTTCGTCAAGTTTCGTTGACGGCGTTTTCATCAAACAAAGCACCCAAATAGCTATCACACAAAAAAAGGTAAGCGGATATTTTCTTAAATAGCTCATAATAACATATGATAAAATATCAGATAAATTTATTTTGGTACTCGTCATACTCATAGCCAACAGCATTCAACGCTTTTTCCAAATCTATACGATCAACTCCCATATCATCGCAAAGACCATCAAGAGATGGATAAAAATCGCGCAACTTCATGTTGACAACGCTAAAAAGCATTATAGGGTCTTTAGGTAATTCCATATTAACACAAAATACAATAACTTAGATAATCCACATATACCCGGCTAAATCCGGATTTATATGCAATTGTCCATTTAACGGCAAAATTACAGATTTTTTATGTAGTAAACCAATGATATAATAATAATATGCGTATTTTTGTCAATAAAAATACAAGAATTGACGACTAAAGTATAAAAATGTACTTCAAAACGTCTTTTTATACTTCTATCAATAACAACAAAGTCTTACGATTACACAATATAATAAAATGATTGCTGATAAACTAGAATTTTTGATTGCTAAAGAATTACCTTATACCCCCACAAGCGGACAGCATGAAGCAACCAAATGTTTGGCACATTTTCTGACAACTTCCACACAAGAAACTGCTTTCATTCTGCACGGCTATGCAGGTACAGGCAAAACGTCATTGGTCGGTGCTTTGGTACGCACTTTGAAACGCCTCAAACGCGATGTAGTACTCATGGCGCCAACCGGACGTGCAGCAAAAGTATTTTCTGCCCATGCCGGCTTATCCGCCTTCACCATACACCGCATTATCTACCGACAACAAACATTTCAGGGAGAAGGTACACGTTTTAGTTTGGGATTCAACACACATCGTCATGCCGTTTTCATTGTAGACGAGGCTTCTATGATATCACAAGGCGGTAGTGGACTCTTTGGCTCCGGGCTACTGTTAGACGACCTCATAAGATATGTTTATGAAGCAGAAGGATGTCGCTTATTACTGGTTGGCGACACAGCCCAATTACCACCTGTAGGAGAAGAAGAAAGTCCGGCATTAAACAAGGATTTTATAAGTCGCTATGGACTTTCAGTAAACACAGCAGAACTCACAGAAGTTGTACGCCAAGGTAAAACTTCAAGCGTATTGGCCGGTGCCACTCACTTGCGGCAACTTATAACCAATGGTAGTAAAAGCCTACCACGGATTAACGGCTCACATCATGGAGAAATACGTTTTCTACCTGGCGACGAATTCATTGAAACACTTATCTCAGCCTATAGCGATTGCGGCACAGATGACGTCATTGTCATCACCCGCTCCAACAAACGCTCCAACCTCTATAATTCTGGCATCCGTTCCCTCATATTTGAGCGCGAAGAGCCTCTCACAC
>NZ_BEWW01000226.1 GCF_002933955.1 Prevotella sp. MGM2 | reverse complement strand
AGCTTGCGCTCTCTGAGGACAAACGGTTTTTCGGGAAGAGGCCGCAGAAAGTCCTTTTCACCCTGCAGGAGCATGTCTTTGCGCGACATCTTCCGTCCGGCCGTCAGTTTTTCGTTGAAGTCGTGCAGCAATATGTGGATAGCCGTATTCAATTCGTCCAGCGACGGAAAGGCCATACCCTCAATGTCAAAATATACGGATTGATACAGAAGCTTGACGGCGTTTTCCACCAGAGCCTTGTCTTTGGGATGGCGAACCCGGGCAGGATATACGGCGCATCCGTAGTGTTCGGCGAAGGCCGCGAACTCCTCGTTGATCACCGGCTCGTTGCGGGCGCTTGTCTTTACCGCCGCCTTCAGGTTGTCGGGCACGATGGCGGCAGTTACGCCCCCGAAGTATTCGAACGCGTTCTGACAGGCCTTGATCAAGTCCTCCTTGCGCTGAGACCATACGGCCTCGAAGTAAGTGGAGTGGCTGAAAGGGAGTATGGCGACGAACACTTCCGCCTTCCTGACCTCTCCTGTCATCTCTTCCACTACCTCCAGCTTGTCGC